>JAKASC010000060.1 GCA_021828245.1 Acidobacteriota bacterium | reverse complement strand
GAAATCCACTTCCCACTCGCCATCCGTCCATCGCAGCACCTTGTAAACGGCCTGGTCACCCACGTCGTCTCCGTAAACGGCATGGACCACTTGACCCTCATGAAAATACATCGTGCAGACCTCGCCGTTCGAGCGCAGAATGAGGGCGCACGTCTTGCGCCCTTGCTCGAGGGACTGCATCCAATCCAGCAGGTTCAGTTCACTCAAGCGCCCGGAAATCGCCCCGCCGCGCGCGCCCATCGTCTCCATCTTCTGCTGAATCAGCCGCGCCGTAATCCGCCGCGCCTGCTTCGCCAGTTCGCGGACAAAAAACGGCTTCACGAAGTAGTCTTCCACCCCTTCAACCATGCGGAGGCGTTCATCAATCTCCTTTTGTGAAGCAAGAAACACAAAAGGAATATCGGCGGTTTCCTTGCGAGCCCGCAGCTTTTCCGCCAACGCTCGCCCGTCCATCACGGGCATGGAATAGTCCGCAATAATCAGGTCGGGGCGTATTTCAAGGGCCTTCATCAGGGCATCGGCGCCGTCACTGGCGGTAATCAGCTCTCCCGTCTTCTCCAAACTCTGGGCCAGCAGTTTGAGGGTCGTCGGGTTATCGTCCACAATCAAGATTTTAAGGCTGGTCGGCGTGCTCATCGTTTGCTGCCCGTCCCGGCAGGGTGCTTCAACCTATTTTAACCTGCGGTAACTCCCTGACTTCCCGCCACGCTTCTCCATCAACCGAAGGTCGGTAATCTCAATGCTGCGGTCCAAGGCTTTGCACATGTCATAAACGGTCAAGGCAGCTACAGCCGCCGCAGTCAGCGCCTCCATCTCGACGCCGGTGGAACCTTGGTTCCGCACCTCGGATTTAATTTTCACGCCATTTTGGCAAAATTCGGTTTCTACATCAACATGGGTCAACAACAACGGGTGACACAAGGGAATCAGTTCCCAGGTTCGCTTGGCCGCGGCTATCCCGGCAATTCTTGCGATTTCGAGGGGATTGCCCTTGGGATTGCGGGGCACGGCGCGGAGGGTAGAGGGTTTCATTTTGACCAGCACACTCGCCCGGGCCATGCGCTCGGTTGCAGGTTTGCCGCTAATGTCCACCATGCGCACACGCCCCAAAGGGTCATAATGGGTCAGCCGGCCGGAGAAGTTTTCCACCCGGGCGGCGCTGCCGCCTGGGTTTGAAGGCTTGCGTGCTTGCCGAGAAAATGTGGTTTTCCCCGTCGTGCGCTTCATTTCTTCAGCACATTCACCCAACTTCCCACCGATAACTCGGTCTGTTCGGGATAGCACACCACAAAGCCGTTCGCCAGAGCGAGTCCCGCAAGGTCTCCGGAACCCCGCCATGGCACTGGCTCGGCCACGGCTTCCCGCCCCCGCATTTCGACCTGCGCGGGAATGAAACGCGTGAGACCTTCCTTCTGCCGAAGCTCCCTCGCTAATCGGGCGCGCAGCCAAACCGGCGATTCAAACGGCCCTCCCGCAAGCGCCTGAAGCGCCGGCCGCACAAACAGACGAAATGTCACGAAGGTTGAAACCGGATTCCCGGGAAGGCCGAAAAAGAACTTTCCCTGCGCTCGGCCGAACACCAGGGGCTTGCCCGGGCGAATGGCCACGCTGTCAAAAAAAAATTCTGCTCCAAACTCTGCCACCACGTCCTTCACGAGGTCATATTTGCCGGCCGAGACGCCGCCGCTCAACACTACCATATCTGATTGGAACCCTTGCTCCATCATGCTCCGCAGGACGGACTTTTCATCCGGGGCGATCCCCAGATCGCGCGGCAGTCCACCGGCCGATTGCACTTCAGCGGCAAGCAGGGCGGCATTGCTTTCGCGGATTTGAAACCATTCCGGCTGCCTGTCGGTGGCAACCACTTCGTCCCCGGTCGAGATGATGGCGACAAGGGGCCGTCGGAAAACGGAGACTCGAGTGTAACCCACCGAGGCCAGCAACCCAAGCTCGCTCGAGCCGAGCCGCTGGCCTCTCCGTAAAATCCGTTCTCCCCGCCGCGCTTCAGAACCGCAAGCCACGATGTTTTCTCCGGCCACGACTCGACGATGGAACTTTACCCGCCGGCCGTCGGCTTCTGTTTCCTCAATCATGACCACAGCGTCGGCCCCAGTCGGCACGGGAGCGCCCGTCATGATTTCAACGCATTGTCCAGGTTCCAGGGCACCCTGAAAAGGTTTCCCCGCGCGGGCCTCGCCAATGCACTCCAGAGTGCTCTCCGCAGCCTTCAAATCGCCCGAATGAACCGCGTAGCCGTCGCGGGTGGCCCGGTTAAACGGAGGGATGTCGCGGTCGGCGCCTACGTCCTCTGAGAGAATTCTGCCCGCCGCCTCGCGGCATGGAATCACTTCCTGGGGGGGCGGGCTTTCATGCGCGGTCAGCTTTTCACGCACAATGGCAAGCGCGTCTTCAAAACTTTTCAACATCAAGGCAAGCCTATCGGGGGCCTGGCGGAAGACGGCCGGTTCATTCCACTAGCCGCGGCTCAGGGCGATCTCCTGACACAGCCAATTTTGTTCAAGCCAAATGACCTGCTCCCTCTCCGGCCCGGTCGAAACCAAAGCTATCTCCACCCCGACCTCGTCCGCAATCAGCCGCAGATAATCTTGGGCACGGGAAGGAAGTCGCTTAAATTCTCTTATGCCAACAGTGGATTGGCGCCATCCCGGTACGGTGCGATAGTGGACCTGCGCCTTTTCCAAAATTTCCGTCTCAGCGGGAAAATCCGAGGTGCGACGACCTGCATATTCGTATTCGACGCCCACGGGGATTTCCTCGAGCGGATCGAGAATATCGAGCTTGGTGATCGCCAAGGCTGCCAAGTCATTGATCCTTGCCGCATACCGCGCCGCCGGGATGTCAAACCAGCCGCATCGCCTGGGGCGCCCCGTAACGGCGCCATATTCCCCGCCCCGATCGCGGAGTTTTTCGCCCGCGGCGTCACGGGCTTCCGTCGGAAAAGGTCCGCTACCCACACGGGTAGCATACGCCTTGGTGACTCCAATGACGGCGCCGATCCGGGTTGGCCCGACGCCACTGCCGGTGGAGGCTCCCCCGGCCGCTGCGCTGGAAGAGGTAACATAGGGATAGGTTCCGTGGTCCACGTCCAGCAGGGTGCCTTGCGCCCCTTCAAACAGCACCCGCTTTCCGCGCTCCATTTCCACGTGGAGAAAAGCGGAAACATCCGCCAGATAAGGAACAATACGTCGTGCCGTCTCGTAATATTGCGCCACCCACTCGTCGCCCCGGAAGCGTTCGCCACCAAACAGCGCCGTGCCGATGCGATCTTTCTCTGCGAGCACCGCGGTGCACTTCTTGAGGAAAAGCTCGGGGTTCCGCAGGTCGGAGGTGCGCAGGCCGCGCCGCCCCGCCTTATCCTCGTAGGTCGGGCCAATGCCCTTCGCCGTCGTGCCAATTTTCCCAACGCCTCGCGCTTCTTCGGCCGCCACTTCATGGCTCCGATGGTAGGGCATGATTAAGTGCGCGCGGTCGCTGACCACCAATCGTTCGCCCACGGGTACGCCGTTGTTTTCAATCTGCTCGATTTCCTCGAGCAAAGATTCGGGGTTCACCACCACTCCCGGCCCAATCACGGCGGTCTTGTTTGGCCGGAGAATTCCCGTCGGCACCAACTGAAGGACAAACTTCTTTCCTCCACAATAAACCGTATGCCCTGCATTGGCCCCGCCCTGATAACGGGTCACGATGTCGTAGTGCTCGGCAAGGACATCTACAATCTTCCCCTTGCCTTCGTCCCCCCATTGGACTCCGACCACCACCAGATTTCCATTCGTATCCTTCATCCCATTCACCATCTTGCGCTGCGCCTCATTGTAACCCTTCTCCGTCGCGGTGGGAGGAAATGAACTTACCTGGCCGTTGAAGCGGCGGGGGTGGTTTGAAGTTCATCCCACAGCCTTGTCACGCCCCTCGAAAGCCCGAGCTCGCAGGCGCGCCCAGACTGGACGGAGAATCCTTTCGGAGGGCTGCACGATTAAAGATGCTTTTCGAGGAGTTTAACCAGCGTATCTTTGGAGGTGGCGCCGACCAATTGCTCCCGCACTTGGCCGTCCTTGAACAAAAGAAGCGTAGGAATGCTTCGTATGTTGTAGCGGCCGGCCAGAGATTGATTTTGGTCCACATCCAATTTCCCAATTTTGGCCCGTCCGGCGAATTGCTCAGCGGCAGCGTCCACCGCCGGAGCCATCATCCGACACGGCGCGCACCATTCTGCCCAGAAATCCACCAAGACCGGGCGATCCGACTTCAAGACTTCTTGGTCGAAGTTCTGCTCCGTAAACACAAGGGTGTGGTTCCCTGCCATGCTTTCATCCTCCTCAAATGTCAACTGCTCATTTCCGCCGCAGCCGCCTGCGCGGAACGGCTCACCCCGGCCAACTGCTCGTAAACGGCCACGTACTGCCGCGCGGATTGCGCCCAGGAAAAATCCTTTTTCATGCCATTCCGCACAATTTTTCGCCACAGGGTTGGCTCGCGGTAGGCCGCCAGAGCACGCTCGATGGCTTCCAGCAAGGCCTCGGCGGAGTATTGATGGAATTTGAAGCCCGTGCCACTCTTCCCGTCAAAGTCTTCAATGGTATCGTCCAGCCCACCGGTCGCGCGAACGATGGGCGGCGTCCCGTACTTGAGGCTGTAAATTTGGTTCAAGCCGCAGGGCTCGTAACGCGACGGCATCAAAAACATGTCCGCGCCAGCCTCAATCTGGTGCGCCAAGGCGTTGTCGTAGGCAATCTTGGCCAGAAACTTGTTTGGATAGTGCGCCGCCATTTGACGGAACAGTTCTTCGTATTGTGGCTCCCCCGTCCCGAGCGCCACGATGTAAAGCTCCTTGGCCATCAAGCGGTCGGCAATTTCGCCAATCAGATCGAAGCCCTTTTGTGTCGCAAAGCGCGAGACGATGCCAAGCACCGGCCAATCCATCTGCGGAGTGGCGGCGCCCATTCTTTTCAAAAGCTCCGCCTTACAAACTTCTTTGCCCTTCAGGTCCGACGGCGTGTAGTTGGCGGGAAGGAATTTGTCAGTGGCCGGGTTCCATTCATCATAATCCACGCCGTTGAGGATGCCCACCAGCCGGTCCCTCCGGCTAACCAGCACGCCATCGAGCCCGCATCCATACTCAGCGGTTTGGATCTCTTCGGCATACTTCCGGCTCACCGTCGAGATAAAATCCGAGTAAAGGATTCCGCCTTTCAACAAATTGACCTTGCCGTAAAATTCAAGACCCTCGATAGTAAAAAGGCTTGAGGGGAGCGCCATCGCCTCGAGCGTCGGGGGCGGGAACAGACCTTGGTATGCCAAATTGTGAATGGTGAAGAGGACTCGAACCCTTTGGAAAAAGGGATCGTCGCGATACAGGCTGCGCAGGTAGATCGGCACCAGCGCCGATTGCCAATCGTGGCAATGGATGATATCAGGGGGGTCCGCGTCCCGCTTGAGAAATTCGATCGCCGCCAGGCAGAACGCCGCAAAGCGCCGCGCGTTGTCCGGGTAATCTTGCCCATGAGCTTGATAAAGTCCATCCCGGTCAAAATATGCCGGCGCGCTCAAAAGGTAGGTACGGACACCTTGGGTTTCTCCAGCGTTTTCCACAGCGGCAAATTCGAGATTAGGGCGGAAAGGAAGCGTGAGATCAGCCACCCGAGGCAAGGGTTGGCCGGGCAGCGTGGAGCGGTATCGAGGCAGGAAGACACTGATGCGATGGCCCAGCGTGGCAAGCGCTTTGGGCAGCGCGCCCACGACGTCGGCCAGTCCTCCCGTTTTGGAAAAAGGCACACCTTCAGACGCTACAAAGAAAACCTTCATGGGCTGTTAGACCAATCCGTTTTGAGTCAGCGAGCTCCATACCTTAAACTAGAGGGGAGCGTCGCCAAAGTCAAGGCTACAACGTATCCAAGCCGTTGCCATCATCTCCCGACGCGCGGCCTTGAGGTGCAGGAAAACGCTCGAACGGATCATTCAACCGCCTCTAAACACATGCGCCCCTCACCCCGCCCTAAACTCGGCCAGCATTTTCTCGTGGATGCCGCCTATCGTCATCGCATTGTGGAATCCCTCGACCTCTGTGCGGACGACTGCGTGGTCGAAATTGGCCCCGGGTTGGGCGCCATGACCGCACTCCTCGCCGAGCGTGCCAGGCAGGTTGTCGGCATCGAGCTCGATGTCCGCTTGGCCGGCCAACTTCGCGAGCAGTTTGCGCGCCACCCTAAAATCGAAATTCTGGCCGCTGACTTCCTCAAGACGCCGCTCGCAGATCTCTGCCAAAAATATCACACAGCCCGCTGCTATGTCTTCGGCAATCTTCCCTACTACGTCACCTCGCCCATTCTTCATCATGCGCTGACTTCCTTCGCCGTGGTCCGCTCAATGGCGGTGGTGATCCAGCGTGAGGTTGCCGCCCGTCTGGTGGCCGCGCCTGGCTCGCGCGATTATGGTTATTTGAGCGTTTTTACTCAAGCCCATGCCAAGCCGCGTCGAGTCCTCACCGTTCCGCCTGGTGCCTTTCGCCCGGTGCCCCAAGTCCACTCATCCCTGGTTCGATTCGAAATGCGCCCCGCCGAGCAAATTCCTTCACCGCAATTTTTTGAGTTCGTCAAGCGATGCTTCTCGCACAAACGGAAATTGCTCGAGAGTAATCTTGCCGAGTATTATCCTCGCGCCCGCGTTCAAGAATGCCTGGCCGCGCTGCGTTTACCGCCCAACGTCCGCGCCGAGGAGATGCCTGTGGATCAACTCAGGTTTCTTTTCGAGCGGTTATTCCAGCCTAGCGACATTCAGGAAGGCAACCGCAAAGCCTGAGCAAGGCGATAAGCGGGCGCTGCGAGCGGGTCGAGTAATTTCCGCGCCCGGCGCGTCTGGAGGTCAACCTGCTCTATGGTGATTGCTGCGCGACGGACCACCCTTCACTCTCGATTCTGTAGCCTGGCTTGGCTCACTGGCGCTACAATGGTGATGTCGTTCCGCGCCCGGCGTCTCCGCAATATGCGACGTCGCGCCGGTTAACAGCAAAACCAAAGGTCAGGGAGAGTGAGATGAGCATCGCGCAATCACTGTTGCCGGAATTCGACCACGA
This sequence comes from Acidobacteriota bacterium, assembly GCA_021828245.1. GTDB lineage: Bacteria > Acidobacteriota > Terriglobia > UBA7540 > UBA7540 > JAKCCV01. The sequence goes on along the minus strand of JAKASC010000060.1, from coordinate 3,704 downwards.
GATGTCGGGCGTCCGAAAGACCCTCGAACGTGTGCCAGAGGATAAATTCGACTGGCGACCGCATCCGAAATCCGGAGCCCTCGGCTGGCTGGCCTCGCACCTGGCAACGCTGCCCTCGCTGGCCGTGCGGGCAATCGAAACCGACGCTTACGAGGTCGCCCCCGACGGCAAGCCGCCCGCCGGACCCCCAAAGCTCAAAACACGCCAGGAGGTTCTCGACACCTTTGACAAAAATCGCGACGCCGCCCGCGCCGCCATCGCCGGCGCTTCCGATGATCACCTGATGAAACCCTGGACGCTTTCCTACATGGGCAAAACGATTTTCACCCTGCCTCGTGCCCAGGTTTTGCGCACCATGTTTCTCAGTCACACGATTCATCATCGCGCCCAGCTCGGCGTCTATCTGCGGATGAATGACGTGCCCGTGCCTTCGCTCTACGGCCCCTCCGCCGACGAGCCGGTGTAGTAGGCGACTGTTGAGCGCGAGCTCCGACGGGCGCATTCGCCGACGGAGTTGGCGTAGAATGCAGAGGAAGCATCGAAGGGGCCCTCTTAAGTAAGAATGTGATGGGGTCCGACAGCCTCAAGGGGCGCGTTTTGGGCTGCGGATTCGTTCGAATTGTACCAGGGTTGAGCTGGCAGGCGGTTGGCAAGTGAGCCGAGTTCTCGTTCTCCATTACCACGAAATCTGGCTGAAGGGCGGGAACCGCCGCTTCTTCCTGAGCCGCTTAGTGGCTGCTGTCAAGCGTGCTCTCGCCGGTTTGCCCGTCAAATCGGTCGTCCATGTTTCCGAACGCCTAATCCTATCGGTTGAAAACAACATGGATCATAATCTCCTGCTGGAACGGCTGCGTCGCGTGTTTGGAATCGCCTACATTGCCGTCGCGGAGGAAACGCCTTTGGAACTCCCCGTCCTGACAAAGGCGGCGTGCGACATCATGGTGAAAAAGAATCCTCGGAGTTTTGCCGTGCGCGCCAAAATGGCCGCTCCAAATTTTGGGATGAATTCGATGCAGGTTGAGCGAGAGCTCGGTCGAGAGATCTTGCAAGCCTTGCGGGCCCGATCTTCCGACGTGCGGGTGAACCTGGAAGCTCCCGAAGCCACTTGCTGGGTTGAAATCATCCCGGAGCGTGCGTATGTCTATACGGAACGGGTTGCGGGGGCGGGGGGATTACCGGCCGCAACCGCCGGCCGGCTCGTCACGCTGCTTTCAGGAGGCTTCGATTCAGCCGTCGCCGCGTATAAAATGATGCGGCGTGGCGCCCACAGCGTCTTTGTTCATTTTTACGGCAGCCCCGGACCCTCGAAGAGTTCCTCCCTTCAGGTGGCGGAGGAGATTGTCAGCACGCTCACCCCTTACCAGTTCACTTCGCGCCTCTATGAAATCCCCTTCGATGGGGCGCAACGGCAGATTGTTGCTGGCGCGCCCGAACGCTATCGGGTCTTGCTTTATCGCCGGCTGATGGCACGCATCGCGCGGCAGGTGGCGTTGGCGGAACGCGCGCTCGGCTTGGTCACCGGGGATAGCGTTTCTCAGGTCGCTTCGCAAACCCTCCACAATCTGGCTACTCTCGACTACGGCATGGATTTGCCGGTGTATCGGCCACTGGCGGGCGACGACAAGGAGGACGTGGTTCGTTGGGCGCGCCAGATTGGAACCTACTCGATTTCCTGCCAGCCGTTTGAAGATTGTTGTCCGCGGTTTCTTCCACGCTCTCCGGCGATTTTCGCCAAGCCGGAGGAGCTGGTTCACGCCGAGGCTCGGCTGGACATCGAAGGCTTGATTACGAGCAGCCTCGAGGAAGCCAAGGTTGTGGACTTCAAGTACAGCGGCGGCGAGGTCCGTCGGCAACCGGCGATCCCTCGCCGCTTGCAAAAGCTCGTCTTACGGCGCAAAACCGCAGATGGGCAAATCGCATCCCAAACTCATGAGGGAAATCTTGAGCAGGAGGGGCCGAGGGACCGTGTGGAACATGCCAAGGCAGACCCGCGTTGACCGTTGCCCAAGCCCATGCGGACTCATTCAAAAGGCACGGCAAACTGGAAAAGGATGAAAAGGTTTCTCGCCATCGCATTCTGGATCGTAGTGATGGGGATTCCGCTCCAAGGCCGGACTTCGCCGTCGGGGCGGAAAACCCCGGCCGCCCCAAAACGACCGACGGCCGCCAAGATCCACGTTTACTCGAACCTTGTCAACGTGCTGTTTACCGTCACGAACAAGAAGCACCAACTCATCACGAATCTGCACCGCAATGATTTTCGCGTGTTCGAGGACGGGAAGCTTCAAAAGATCAGCTTCTTCAGCCGCGAAACCAACCTGCCTCTCCGCATCGGCATTTTGCTGGACACGAGCAACAGCGTTCGCCAGCGGCTGCACTTTGAAAAGGAAGCGGCCATTGATTTTCTCCAGGAGGTGCTGCGGCCCGGCCAGGATGAAGCGTTTGTCGTGGGCTTTGACGCCGAGGTCCAGTTGATTCAAAATTACACGGATAATCTCGGCCGGTTGGCGAGCGCGATTCGCTCCCTGCAAGCGGGTGGTGCCACGGCGCTCTACGATGCCATCTATTACGCCTGCAAACAAAAAATGATGTACTTCCCTCCACCGCAGCCCTACTTGCGGCGGGTCCTCATTGTTCTTTCGGATGGACGCGATAACCAAAGCAAGCACACGCGCGAGGAGGCGCTGGCGATGGCCCAGAATCAACAGGTGGAGGCCACAATTTATGCCATCAGCACCAACCGCAGTGGAATGCCGTCGCGGGGCGATCGGGTACTCAAGCAACTTGCATCGCAGACCGGCGGCCGCGCCTTCTTCCCGTTGGAGGCCAGCGACTTAAGCGGCGCTTTTGCCCGAATTGCCCGTGACCTCCGCAGCCAATATAGCCTGGCTTATTACTCCACGAACACCTCCCACAACGGAGCGTTCCGCACCATCAAAATTGTTCCACGCATCAAGGGCCTGCGCGTTCACGCCAAGCCGGGCTACTTTGCCGTGGCGCGCTAAAAGCCATTGGGCTCCGCTGGCATCCTGGGCCCAACCAAGAAGAATTCAAGTGCACCAACCCGCTGCTCGGGCGCTCGGTCGGTTCCTGCGAACGCAGACCCGCCGGGCCCGGGTGCTTGGTTGGAAGAACCTATGCTTGCTTATAGCTCTCGGTTCTGCGCTCTAAAGCGGGATGCTTGGACCCACCGAGCTCCGAGGCCGGGAGAGAAAGCCAAAACCCCTTGCGGGAGGAATTCAACGAAGGATCAGTTTATCGAAAGGACATTGTTCACAGAAGGTTTTTGTGCGCAAAGGGAACTTTTGGCCGAAGGATTGGCCCAAAAGAAAACGGGCGGCAACCCGTGGCTGCCGCCCGCTAAGTGTGCTCGATTTGCCAAGCTTACGGGCAAGTGCTTCCTGCAGGGGGCGTATAAGGGCTGGCATAGCCCTGCTCGTTTGCCAACGTATTCAGGGCGCAACCGACGCTCGTGGCGTTGGAATTAGCCGCGTTCGCCGTACTTCCCGCGGAGTTGGCTGCGTTGGCCGCATTGCTGGCGTCGGACGCTGCTGAGCTGGCAGCACCACTGGCGGCAATGGCATTGTTCTTAGCATTGCCTGCGCGGCTAATGGCAATAGCCGCCAGAATAGCGGCTAGACCGCCCGCGCCGATGGCGCCTCCCTCAAGATAGGTCTCCGAGTTGCCTCTTAGCGCCGGTGGAG
>JAKASC010000059.1 GCA_021828245.1 Acidobacteriota bacterium | reverse complement strand
GATTGGACCACTTTCCGTTGCGAAACGCTCGCCCGCTACTACCAGGAGATGGCGGCGTTTATCCATAGTCTGCGCCCCGCGACAGCGGTTGAATGCAATCCGAGTTCGGGGATGAATGGCTCGAATACCTGTTGGTTTCAGGGCGTGGATTACCCGCGACTGTTGGCCCATACTCAAGCCGTCTGGACGGAAGAGGGCAACGACGCGCGCGTCACGCCAGAAGGCATCCTGATTTCCAAGATTCGCACCTACCTGGCGGCGACCGGCCTCGGCAATCGCATTTTCACTTACACCGGCGTGCGGTACGGCGGCCCGCCCGTGACCGAAACCCAAATGAAATTGGAAATGGCGGAGGCGATGGCTTTTAACCGCCAGTGCCTCGGCATGGTGGGCGGAGTGCTTAGTGTACAGAAGTTGCCGGCAGGGCCTCGCCGCTACCTGGAATTCTTCCGAAAAAACTTCGAGCTATTTCGCGACGTTGAAAGCGCCGCGGAAGTGGCCGTGCTCCACGGCTACGCCTCGCTGGCGTTCAACAACGACCGGCCTTATCAAAGCACCTGGCTTTTCGAGGAAGCGCTGATTCAGGCTCAAGTCCCGTTTGACATAATTTTCGATTTGAAAGACATTTCGCGTTATCGCGTCTTGGTGCTGGCGGACCAGGAATGCCTGAGCGAGGCGGAGAGCGAAACGCTTCGCCGGTTTGTCCGGCGGGGTGGGGGACTGGTGGCGACCGAATGGACCTCGCTTTATACCGAGAGCCGCGACCTTCGCCGGGACTTTGAACTGGCGGATTTGTTCGGGGTTCATGCTCCGGCGGAGGCTCTTGCCTCGGGCGAGCGAGCGCCGTTCCCGGCTTCCGAGCGGCGTCGCGTCAAAGCGGGGCGCGTGGCTTATCTTTCCGAGGTGCTCCCGGCCATCGAAAAGCCACCCGCCGACCCGATGCACAGCCGGTTTTGGAAGTTGCCACGCAATGCCGACGAGCTGGTGGCCGCGGTGCGTTGGGTGGGCCGCGGTTTGAATTTGAACGTGGAAGCACCCAGCACCGTGGCCGTCAATCTTCTGCGACAGCCGACAAACCATGCTTGTTTACTCCACTTGATTAACTATGACGCCAAGCCAACCCCAAACGTCAAGGTTTCGGCGCGTTTAGCAACGCTGCCATCTACGCCACTCCTCCGCGTTTATTCTCCCGAGGTGGCGGAGGTGGCCGAGCTTCAAGCGACTACACGGAACGGCTGGCTCACTTTCACATTGCCCCGGCTTGAGACCTACGCTGTCGCCGAATGGAAGTAACGGATGGCGTTGGCGGTACGTCCGTTGGACTTTGGAATTCTGGGTTGGGTTCCTTCAACCGGGCGGCAGGGTCGAGCCATGACTCTTTTGGGGGCGAGCCAAAAATGGAGACGGATCGGATAAAACCGAGGTGGGTTCGGATCTGGCTCGCTTGCCTGGCGTTTTATTTCCCGGTCTGGTGGCTCGGTCAATTTTCTCTGTTTGCGTTGCCTTCGCTCGCGGCCACCCTCTTGTTGGGTTATCGGTTGAGGATTGTGGATGTTTCACTCCATCGGGTGTTCGTTTGGAGTACTCCCCCAGATTTCGCCGCCCATCCGCAGGATTTTCGCTCCCTTCAGCCGCACCACTTATGGGTTGTTGTCTTGGTGGTGACGCTCCTTGCGGCGGTGCTGATTCGTCGGCTTCACGCCGGGGCCCGAGTTCTCGTGGGACTGGGCGCCGCGGTATGGGCTGAAGAAGCGCAAGCAGCGATACTCCGCCCAGGTCCGTTTGGCCAGCTTCACTTTACCGCTATTCTCCACGACATTCTGTTGTTGGCTGTTCTCGGCCTGGGTTTCACTTGGATGCTTTCTGGCTGGTGTTTACCGCGATATGGGGCGCGGGTAGCAAGTTTGCTGGCTGCGGCAGGACTGCCGGCGGCGATCGGCGTCTTCATTTTCCGTCGCGGTTTTTTTGGCCCACCGCGATATTGGGATTTCCTGCCCTTGGCGGCAATGTTTCTGGCGGCATTGGTGGCGAGCGTTTTGAGGTCACCCTGCTGTGCCGAGGCTTGGAATGCCAGCTCGAGACCGGCCATCCTTGGGGGCATTATAACCGCGCTATTGGCTGTTGCTCTCCACTGGGGCGGGCCGCAGCTCCACCAAGCCTTTCGCCGGCATCAACTCGCGGCCAACCGCGCCGCCCTGGCGGCCTATCCGCCGAATCCCATCGAGGCGCCTTACCCCAAAATCTTTTTTCAAAAGGGAGTGAATTTCTCAGCCGAGTTTCCCGACCCTTACGCTTCGGCTGGGGCCCGGCACATGTTGAAAGCTCTGCGGAGCGACGGCGTAAATGCCGTGGCATTGGTTCCTTACGGATGGACGCGCATCGGCTCGGTGAGAATCGGCAGCTTTGGCCGGCACAGTTGGGAGAGCGATGAAGGTATCCGCGAAATGGCGCGCGTAGCTCACGCGCTGGGCATGAAGGTGATGTTGAAACCGGGCATGTGGGTGCGCGGCGGGCGGTACGCTGGCAGCTTGAAGTTCACCTCCCAGGCTCGTGAGGAGGCGTGGTTTGTAGCCTATCAAAAATTTATTGACCATTATGCACGTCTTGCTACGGAAGTTCATGCGGACATCTTTTGCGTGGGCGGCGAATTTGTCCACCTTTCGACCGATACAGCCGCTTGGCGCCACGTGATTGCCCGTGTGCGGAAGCTCTATCCCGGCCCGTTGACCTATGCGGCCAACTTTGGCGGCGAGTTCGGTCACATTAAATTTTGGGACGCGCTCGATTACCTTGGCCTGCAGGAATACTACCCATTGCCAGCCAATCTTTCCACCGCTTCGGTGGTCGCTCAGGTTGAAGCGGTGGAGGACAAATTTCATAAGCCCGTCATTTTCACCGAAGTTGGTTTCCCCAGCAGGCCTGGCGCAAACCAAAAGCCGTGGAACGACTCGGGGCGCGCGACGGTGGACCTGGCGCTCCAGGCTCGCTGTTATGAGGCCATTTTTCGAGCCTTTTATCGCCAACCTTGGTTTGAAGGCATGTACTGGTGGAAAGTAGGCACCAACGGAGAGGGTGGCCCGCACGACAGCTCGTTAACCCCATGGGGGAAGCCCGCCATGGCGGTGATGAAAAAATGGTACGAAAGCAGTTTTCGGTAGCCAACTTAGGCGCGCCGTGATAGCATCCCTTTTGCCGTGAAGGTGAGTTGGCTCAGTTTGGTGGTGCTTTTGTGGCTTGGGTGGTACGTTTCCGGGCCGATTGCCGAAACCTGCGATTTTTGGGACACGCCAAGGCAGGAATTTCACGACATGACAACCAACGCGGGCGGAGGCGTGGCGCTCTTGGCTGCGGTGTTTGGCTTGGGGTTAGCCGCGGCCCGAAAATGGCGCGAGGTTCGCGCTCCGCGAATTAGGTTGCATCGCCGCCAGGCCAAGGGCGGATTGAACGTGCGCACCGCGTTTTCGGCCAACTCTAACGTGCGCTTTGACGCGGCTCATTCACCCCCCATTCCCCTCCGAATTTAGTTATCTCTCCAATCAGCTTTTGGCTCGCGCGTGAAGGCGCACAGCAAAGATTCGTGCTGCGCTTGTTGCCGTCGGGCGCGCGCTTGTCTGCACGGCGCGAGCATTTACCTTGGTGTATCGAGTCAGTCTCTCGGCGCGAGAGGGCGTTTCCAATACTCCCTCGGGAGGAACTACCTTTTATGAGGTCTGCGAGCCTTTTCATGGCGGCGGCGCTGGCCGCGCTTGGGTTTTCGGCCTGCGCCCCGGTTCAGCGCTATCACCCAGAGCCGATAACTCCGGCGATGAGCGCCATGCGGATCGAATCGCGCTCGCTGGACGACCCCGGTTTGCGACGCTTTATGGAAGCAAACCGGGGTCACAAACTCACGGAATGGCCGCTCAAGACTTGGAATCTCAACGACCTGGCGCTGGCAGCTTATTACTTTAATCCGCAGATGCAAGTGGCGCGCGACCAAGCGCAAGCAGCCCAGGCTGCCATCCTCACCGCCGGCGAGCGGCCAAACCCCAAGGTGACGCTGCGCCCCAGCATTCCTAGCCCTTATTTATTGACGCTTCGCCTTGATGTCCCGATCCAAACCGCAGGGCGTCGGGGTATCAAAATCAAGCAAGCTGTCGCGCTCACCCGGGCGGCACGCTTCAACTTGGCTAGCACAGCCTGGAGGGTTCGGAGTGCCGTGCGGGCGGCGCTGGTGAGTATTTTTTTTGACCAAAAGCAGGCGGAGCTGGCGCAGGCGCAGGCGCGCCTGGAAGCACAACAGGTCGAGGGCCTTCGAGTGCAATGGCGGGCGGGCGAGATTGCGCGTCCGATGGTAGCCGCGGCTGAGGCCAACCTTTTCAATGCTCGAATGGCAGCGTGGGCCGCTGAAGGTCAGGTTCTGCAAGATCGCACCGCGCTCGCGGCAGCTATTGGAGTGCCCGCCCACGCCCTGGACGGCATTCGACTGCGGTGGCGTAGCTTCGCCCAATTACCTTCGGAGAAGGCGTTGTCGCCGCAGGTGATTCAACGGCAAGCCGTGCTCAACCGTCTGGACGTCCGCCAGGCGCTCGCCCAATACGCCGCCGCCCAAGCCGCCCTTCAGCTTGAAATTGCACGACAGCACCCCAACATCCAGCTCGGGCCGGGATACAGCTATCAAGAGCCCGACAATTACTTAGTCACGGGCTTGGCGGCGGTTCTGCCGATCTTCAATCGCAACCAAGGGCCTATCGCGCAGGCGGAGGCGGCGCGTAAGCTGGCAGCCGCGCAGTTGATGGCTGTCCAGGCCAGGGCGATTTCCCAGAGCGAAGCGGCTCTGGCGAACTACCGAACCGCGCTCGGCGAATGGCGGGATATAGAGGCATCGGCGCATGAGATTCAGCACGTACTCGAGCCGCTGTCGAAGCAATCCGTCACCGTGGGGGAGACAAACCAGCTTGCCTTCACCAGCGTCCAGCTTCAGGGCGTAGCCGCGGCGAGAGCTGCGCTCGCAGCTCTTGACCGAGCCCAGCAAGCTCTGGGGCAGCTTGAAACCGCGGTGGAAAGGCCGCTCGGAGCGGGTGAGGTTGCGCCGCGTTTCAAGCGAACTCCCCGGCGACAGAAGCCAGGAAAGCTCACACGGTGATACGGCCTGCAATGCGCAGGCAATAAGAATTGCGGGGGGTATTCCATGAAAAAACCCAATGGACGTTGGCTTGTGATGGTGCTTGGGATACTGGCGGCCGGTGTCGTCCTTTGCCATTGCGGCTCGCAAACGAGCATGGCGGATGGGCCGTCTTCCAAAAGCGGTGCCCCAGGTTCGTTGGCCGCTGCGCGCGTCATCGAGCAAGGCGGGCAAGCAATCGTTCAAGTGAATGCGCGGGCGCGAGACAGCCTGGGTATTCAGACTTCACTGCTCAGGGCGGCTCGCATACGACCCCAGATCACTCTGCCGGCTACCGTCGTGGCGACCCAGGGTTTGGTGAACTTGGTGGCGGCCTATCGAGCCGCCTCGGCTCAGTTACGCAGGGCGCAGATTGCCGCGCAGGTTGCCGGGCGCGAATACGCGCGGCTGGAACAGCTCTATCGCCACCAGCGCAATGCTTCGGCCAAGGCCGTCGAGGCCCAAGGAGGAATCTACGACAGCGACGAAGTGGATGTGAACACGGCTCGACAAACCTTGGCCTTGGCCGCAGCTTCCATCCGCCAAAACTGGGGCAAAGCGGTTGAAGAATGGGTCCGGCGGGGCTCGGCCACGCTCGTTCGGGTTCTCGACCGCCAGGACGTGCTGGTGGAGATGACGGTGCCGCTGGGGATGACCTTGAGGGCGCCGCGCACAGTCCAGCTCGATTTGCCCGCGGGAGGCCGTGCCTCGGCCGGGTTCGTCTCGACATTTCCGCAAGTGGATCCGCGCGTTCAAGGGGTGAGTTTTCTCTATCTCACCGAGCGCCGCCCCGGGCTTGCGCCCGGAGCCAACTTGGTGGCCCATGGCCGCGCGGGCGGGCCGAGGACGGGGGTGGTGGTTCCATCAAGCGCGCTCGTTTGGACTCATGGTCGGGCATGGGCGTATATCGCCACGGCGCAGGGTCGCTTTGTCCGACTTCCGGTGGCAACCAACATCCCAACCTCCGGCGGATGGTTTGTGGCGCGCCGCTTGGTGGCGGGCGAACCTGTGGTGACGCGCGGCGCGGAAGAGCTTTGGACGATTGAAATGAATCCTGCCCTGAAGACGTTGGCCAAGGAAGAAGGGAATTGAAATGTTACGCGCCATCGTTCGTGAGGCTTTGCGGCGCAAGGGAATCGTTCTGGCGCTGGCCGCCGCGCTGATCGCCTATGGAGTCTATTCGCTGACGCGGGCAAAGTATGATGTCTTCCCGGAGTTTGCGCCGCCCGTCGTTTCGATCCGCACCGAAGCGCCGGGCCTTTCGCCCAAACAGGTGGAGCTGCTGGTGACCCAGCCTATAGAATTTGCCATCAACGGCGTGACCGGCATTGAGTCCTTGCGTTCGAAATCCATTCCTGGCCTTTCCGATGTGCAGGTGGTTTTTAATCCTGCGAGCAACGTTTACCTGGACCGACAACTGATTTCCGAGCAATTGGCCACCTTGGAGGGCCATTTGCCTGCGGGTGTGGAGGCTCCGGTCATGACGCCGCTCACCAGCTCGACCGGGGACGTGATGGAGTTGGGGCTTAGCTCGAACTCCGAATCGCTGATGCAGTTGAGGACGGTGGCCGATTGGCTGGTCAAGCCAACGTTGCGAGCCGTGCCCGGCGTGGCCAACGTGGCCATTTGGGGCGGAGAAATCAAGCAATATCAGATTCAGTTCATTCCCCGGCGCCTGATGCAATACGATCTGGCATTGAATAACCTCCTGGCAGCGGCGCGTCGAGCGACCGGCGTGCGGGGGGCCGGCTTCATTGAAACCGCCAACCAGCGCTTTATTGTGCGTCCTCGCGGCCAATCGCTGACGACGGCGGAGTTGGCCCAGACGGTGCTCGTCCACCACAACGGCGTCAACGTCACGCTGGGCCAGGTGGCGCGCGTGGTGGAAGCCCCGCAGCCGCCGATCGGAGCGGCTTTGGTGAATGGGAAGCCGGGCGTCATTTTGCGGGTGAACGAGCAATACGGTTCCAATACGCTGGCGGTGACCCGGCGGCTTGATCAGGCGCTCGGCGGCCTCCATCCGGCGCTCAAGCGCCTGGGAATTCGCGTGGATGAGCGACTGTTCCGCCCCGCCAGTTTCATCCAAACGGCGCTCGACAATTTACGCGCGTCATTGACCATCGGAGCCATCCTGGTGGTGGTCGTCATCTTCCTATTTCTTTTTGATTTTAGGACCGCTGCCATTTCTTGCACGGCGATTCCGCTCTCGCTTTTGGCGGCGATTGCCGTCATGGAGCACCTGGGATATTCGCTCAACACGATGACGCTGGGAGGCCTCGCTATCGCGATTGGCGAGGTGGTGGATGATGCGGTGATTGATGTGGAGAACATCCTGCGTCGCCTGCGGGAGAATCGGCACGCGGACAATCCCCGGCCGCCGATCCGTGTAATATTTGATGCTTCGATCGAAGTCCGCAGCGCCGTCGTCTATGCCACGTTCGCCGTGGTGCTGGTCTTTGTTCCCATTCTATTGATGAGCGGGATTCCCGGCGCGCTTTTCCGCCCGCTGGGGGTTGCCTACATTCTTTCCGTGCTGGCTTCGCTGGGTGTGGCCCTAACGGTCACGCCGGCGCTCTGCCTGATGTTGCTCGGCAAGAAGGCGCTTCCGTTACAGGAGCCTCCGCTCGTGCGAGCGCTGAAGTCGGTTTATCGGCGCGTGCTTTTGATGGTCGAACGTGGGCCAGTGCTGGTGATGGCCGGCGTTGCGCTGGTGACGCTGCTGGGGCTTGCCGTGGTGCCGTCGTTTCACAGCACGTTTCTGCCCGAGTTTCACGAGGGCGAGTACATCGTTCACATGATTGGCTTACCCGGCAGCTCGCTTAAAGACTCCTTGCGGGTCGGGCGGCGCGTCACCGCGGCATTGCTTAGTGCCCCCTACGTAGCGACCGTGGGGCAAAAGGCCGGGCGGGCCACCCTTTCTTCGACGCGCGGCCCTTACCAGAGCGAAATTGATGTCGCCCTCCAGCCCAACCTCAACGGCGAACAGAATGAGGCGGCGCGAGCCGGCATTCGCCGGGCGCTGCGCAACTTCCCCGGCCTCACGTTTACCATCAACACCTTTCTGAAAGAAAGGATGGAAGAGATTGTTTCCGGTTTCACGTCGCCCGTGGTCCTCAATCTTTATGGCCCCCATCTCAGCGTTCTGGATCGTGAAGCGCAACAAATGGCGCAGGTGCTGCGCTCGATTCCCGGCGCCAGGGCCGTGCGCATCCAGTCGCCCCCAGGAACGCCGCAAGTCGTTGTCCGCTTGCGGCGGGCGGCCTTGGCCCGTTGGGGGTTTGAACCACTCTCCGTGCTGAATGCGATTCAGACGGCGTTTGGCGGGGTCAATGTCGGGCAAATATATGAAGGTAACGAGGTCTTTAACGTCAATGTCGTGCTCGATCCGCAAAAGCGCCAAACCCCCGCCAACGTGGCCGAGTTGTTGCTTCAGAGCCCGGCAGGAAATTATCTTCCGCTCGGTCAACTCGCCCACGTCGAGGAACGTTCGGGGCGCTACGTTATTCTGCACGAAGGGGCCCAGCGGGTGCAGGCCATCACGCTCAGCGTTACCGGGCGGAGCCTCGGTTCTTTTATCCGGCAGGCACGGCGGGAGCTTTTGGCCCGCATGCGGCTGCCGGAAGGTACTTATTTTAACTTCAGCGGCACGGCGGAGGCGCAAGCCCGGTCGCGGCGAGAGTTGCTGGTCCACTCGCTGTTGGTGGGGCTGCTGATTATTCTTTTGCTCTCCGTCGTGATGATGAACTGGCGAAACCTCCTGCTGGTGCTGGCCAACTTGCCCTTTGCGCTGGTGGGAGGCGTGCTGGCCGCCTTCGCCACCAGCCGCTCGCTTTCCCTCGGATCGCTGGTCGGGTTCATCACGCTGTTTGGCATTACGCTTCGCAATTCAATTATGCTCATCTCGCATTATGAGCATCTAGTTACAGAGGAAGGGGTAGCATGGGGATTGGAAGCGGCGCTGCGGGGTGCTTCCGAGCGGCTCGCTCCGATTCTGATGACGGCTACGGTGACCGGCTTGGGGCTGTTGCCCCTCGCGCTGGGCAGCGGCGATCCGGGCCGAGAAATCGAAGGCCCCATGGCCATCGTGATTGTGGGCGGCTTACTCACCTCAACCGCGCTCAATCTTCTGGTGCTGCCCACGCTGGCCTTGCGTTTTGGAAGATTTGAAAGGCGGGAAACGGATTTAGGATTGTTGTAAAGCATGCCGTATGGCCCGTGGGCGAGCTAACAAGCTGGCAATGATAACTCGCTGGCGGGGGTTATAGCGAAGGAGATGAAGATGAATTCCAATGGCGGAACGGTCTCGCAAGTGGTGCAAGCCTGGGGGCGGGTGCTGCGAGGCCAGCGGCCACTTCTCTCGATTGAGATCACCCGCGAATGCCCGCTCCGATGTCCGGGCTGTTACGCCTATGAGCCGGGGCACTTGGGGGCGGCCGGCTCGCTTACTCAACTCGGCGACTTTAAGGGCGATGCGCTGGTTGAGAAGGCCCTCGAATTGGTTCGCCGTCACCGGCCGGTGTTTCTCTCGATTGTGGGCGGTGAGCCGCTGGTGCGCTACCGCGAACTCGAAATCCTTCTCCCTCAGCTCGACGCCATGGGCGTTGAGGTCCAACTGGTCACCAGCGCAGTTCGGCCCATTCCGCTGGCTTGGAAAGACCTTCCCAATCTCCACCTGGTGGTTTCGATTGACGGCCTTCAGCCGGAGCACGACAAGCGCCGCGCGCCCGCCACCTACGACCGGATTCTGAAGCACATCGCCGGCCACTCGCTCATCGTCCACTGCACGGTGACGCGGCAGCAGGCGCAGCGCGTCGGGTATCTTGAGTCGTTTGCGGCGTTTTGGTCGGCGCGCGAGGAGGTTCGCAAGATTTGGTTCAGTCTCTATACGCCGCAGCAGGGCGAGCAGAGCGAAGAACGCTTGGCGCCGCCCGACCGCGCCCAAGTCGTTGCTGAGTTGGCTCGCATCCGTCAGAATTTTTCAAAGGTGGACATCCCGCCGGGCGTGCTGGAGACCTATCTGCGTCCGCCCGCCTCGCCCGACGAATGCATCTTCGCTCAAATGACGGCGTGTTATTCCGCCGACCTTGCGACGCGCATCACGCCGTGCCAGTTCGGCGGCCGGCCCGTCTGCTCCGAGTGCGGCTGCATGGCGAGCGCCGGGCTGGCGTCTATCGCTCGGCTCAAGGTTGCGGGTTTCATCCCGATCGCCGGCATTTACTCCGCCTCGAGGAAGATTGGCGAGCGGTTTGCCGGCTTATAGCCTGGGGCCCGGTTCTTGGTCCCGCGACTTTCCGCAAGGTCCTGACCACGCCGTGCGAGCAACTGTTGTTTTGTTGATGGCCGGCTATTTGATCGCCGCGGCAACGTCTTTCCCGCCGCGCTTGCTTGCCGCGCGGTGTTCGCACTCAGGCGTCGAATCTCGAGCGCCGAGCTTCGGTCCGGCATCTTGGGCACTGGGTCCGCCCGGAGCCGCCACGGGAGCTGCCAACCAGCCGTGTGAGACGATGGCGCCCGTGGCCGACTCGAATTCCGCCCGCTGGGGCCGCTTCTTACCGGAGGTCGGGCATCAACAGAAGCGGATTTGGCTCTTTCCGCGAAGCCTCGCGCGCGGCCGCCACTGGCTTCCTTTCACGGCCTTTGTGCTCGGCACGGGCGGCCTGATTGTGCTTGACCAATACGACGCGCCGTATTTCCGCCGCACCACGCGCTTCCATACCTTCAACAACACGCTCACCGGCCTCAACGCCGTGGCGGGCATGGCGGCGGTTCCCGGGGCGCTTTACGCCATCGCTCATTTTCGTCACGACGGTTACATGGAGCGCACGGTGGAACTCGCCGGCGAAGCGGTGCTCGATTCCGAAGCCCTCAATCTGGTCCTGCGCGATGTTTCCCGCCGACTGCCGCCACGCGATATTCCTCTCAATGGCAACTTTGCCGACAGCTTTTTTGACCGCCACGTAGGGCCCTTTTACGTCGGCCCGGGCGGTTTTCCTTCCGGTCACACCATCGGCGCGGTTT
>JAKASC010000058.1 GCA_021828245.1 Acidobacteriota bacterium | reverse complement strand
GAAGAAAACATGCACGCCTTCCGCATCACTCCGTCGGCAACCGCAAAAATTCGCTCCATCAGCGTCCGCTCGGCCCGCGACGACTGCGCCACCAACGCCGCCTCCGCCGCCGTCAACGGACGGCCGCTTGCCGCTTCAACCGGGCTCGCCGGCTCGCTCGAACCCGCCACATTCGCGCTTGCCGCCGCGCTTGCCGGCTTGCCGGAGGTCGAATTGACCGCCTTCGGCTCGTTGTTGCCGCCCGCCACGCCCGTCGAAGTCAAGCCACTCGCCGCCATCGTCCCCTCCACTTCCCACCTCACCGAAGCGCCGGCTTCCCCACCCGAACCGGCGAATCGCCGCGCCCTTTACTTCATTCCCGAGCGCCTCGCCGGGCCGGGCGATTGCAGCGGGGCATCTAACTGCCGGCAGAAAAACGC
This sequence comes from Acidobacteriota bacterium, assembly GCA_021828245.1. Classification (GTDB taxonomy): domain Bacteria; phylum Acidobacteriota; class Terriglobia; order UBA7540; family UBA7540; genus JAKCCV01. The sequence continues at coordinate 10,793 of JAKASC010000058.1, read as the reverse complement.
TCGCCCCGCCCGGCTAAGCCCTGCCAGCCCTTCCCTCGCCCGCCACGCGTTCATCTTCTCCGCCGCTCGGCCGTTACGCCCACGCACACGCCAGCCGTCGAAATCAGCATGAGCGGCGATGGCTCACGCGAGCTGGCCGTTCACGCCCACGCGAGCCGTCGAAATCAAGATGGGCGGCGATGGCTAACGGCAGCCGCCCACCCACGCCCACGCGAGCCGTCAGCCAAGCGCTCGCCCCAGCGTCCTTTGGCCATGACCTCAACGGCCCCGCTCGCTTCCCTCAACTCACATAGCTAGCCTAGCAGGCCAAAATGGGACGATTGGGACGTTTGGGACAGTTTTTGATGTGATTTTGTAAGTGGCTGATACTAAAAGACTTAGACTACTATTGAGGTACTGTCGGGATCAAATTTTTTCAGTTTTTGTTTCTTTCGGTTACATCGTGTAACTTTTACATTGCCTTCGCATTATTCCTGTTTTTACCCGCCATTAGCCCTTAAAATACTCTCCGATGCGCGCCGTCATTCAAAGAGTCCTTCACGCTCGCGTTCGCGTCGGCCAACGCGTGGTCAGCGAAATTGGCCCCGGCTTGCTCATTTATCTCGCCATCGGTCGCAACGACACTTTCCGCACCGCAGAAGCCCTCGCCGCTAAAATCGCCAGCCTCCGAATCTTCAACGACGAGCACGGCAAAATGAACCGCTCTCTCATCGAATCCGTTGCCGCTGCTTTAGTGGTGTCAGAATTCACCCTCTACGGCGATTGCCGCAAAGGTCGCAGACCGAATTACATGCTGGCCGCGCCTCACGCGCAAGCGCGCGAAATTTACGAATTTTTCGCTCGCGCCCTCGCATCCTGCGGCCTCAAGGTTTCAACAGGAGAGTTTCACGCCATGATGGAAGTTGAATCCGTGAATGATGGTCCGGTGACGTTGCTTCTCGATTCCGATCGCCTCTTTTGACCATCGCAGCGCCGCTACGAGGTCTGCTGAACACCAGTATGACGGCCAGGACTCCATTTTAACTGCCTGCTCCGCGCTCGCCCCCATCGAATCTGGCGTGCCGAAACAACACGCGAACCTCATCGCGCCAGTTCTCATTGATCCCCACTCGAATCACTTCTACGCTCGGATCAAAATACCGCAAAACGCTTTCGAGCGTTGAATGGAACCGAAACGCCGGCGCAACCAGATAAAGCCGTGGCGCTGCCGTTTGCAACGCAATTCCAGGAAAATAGCCAAACTCTTGCAAGGTGCCGAGCTTTGCCAAATGGGCCACGCGCATCCAATAGTCAAGCGCCTGAAACGGCAAATTAATTCCCATCTCAAGCTTCAGTTCCACCACGGCTAATCGCCCTTGGCGGCTAACGCCCAGGATGTCAATCACGCCCCGGTCATTGCTCGCGAAAGAAGGTACCTGCGAATAGACAAACTGCGGAGAAAGTTCCGGATCAACCTTGGTGATGTCGTCAACCAGGATACTCTCGAGCCAACGCTCGCCCTGAAGCCGGTAAAATTCGTCCTCGTGGTTTGTATTCCGAGCCGCCCGCCGCTCAAGACTCGCTCGAATAAAGGCCAGTAGCTTCGCGCGGTCTCGCGGATGGTACTCGCTAACATGCCCTTCCAAACCATAAAGAAGGCGGGGTGAAAGGTCGCCCTCCACCCGGGCGATTTCAAGGCCAGCAACGCGAATGGACAACGCGTTGCCGTTAGATTCAGGGACAAGGCAGATGCGGTCGAACAAATCCTCTAAAATCTCCCTCAACCACTCGTGATGACGATTTAGCAAAAGCTGGCCCTTCCGCCGGCCGACTAACCTAACCTCGGGCTCGGTGCCATTGTCAATGTTCACCTGACGCGGATTCGCCTCGCCAGGCCTCCACTCAAAAAGTTCCAACTTTGCTGCTTGGAGCCACCTTGCCCGCAACCGATTTCGCTCGACTGCCTCTTTCGGCATAAACAGCCTCAGTCCGGGAACAATTACGTGTTTGGCGTGATTTCTCACCCATTCGAGCCAGATCAATCCAAAAGCCAGCATGCTGTCCGTTGCAGCCAACGTCTCACCTTCGTTCAATCCCATAACGGCCCACGCCGTTTGTCCTCGGCGAAGCAACCCGCGCGTGTACCACGTCGAAAGAGAAAACTCGCGGTCTGAATGGTGACTCACCCACTCCAGCTTCCATCCAGGGTAATTTCGTGCCAACATCGCAACGAGTTGTCGAGAGAATTCGTCGCGGCTCCGCCTTCGGCGACGGTCGGCTAGAGCAGGTGCCTGCTCGCAAAATTCTAAGGTGGTCGTTAGGCCAGTTCGTGACGATTGGCTAAAAACACCAATGCGCGCAGCATCCCGATAGGCAAGTTCCTCAATTCGCCGGCGAATACTCCGCGAGGCATTCCACGCCTCAAAAATCATCTTCCCAAATTGAATGGAAATCCGCCACTCGGCCGCAGAAAGGTCAAATAGTTCTTCTTCGTCTTCCACGACGATGGGGTGGGCAAGCGAGCGGATAAAATCTTCCAATTCCCGCCCAAGCTCCGCGAGCCCTTCTCGATCCTTGCCCGTCCTCATGACAGGCCATTATACCGAGCCTCGACCAACGGCGTTATATGCGCATTAACCTATTCCCCCACGTCCCCCCTGTTCCTTCGCCGCCGCCCAAACTGGAATCGGCGATGTGTGGTACGCTGCCGGACAAGACAGAACGAACCCTCGACCAACCCAGTGCAGTGCCCATGACAAGCTGCGATGCAACCTCGCCGCAACCTGCCTCGTGGCCCGAGCGGCACCGTTCCTATTAGAAGAGGTTGGACCTCGTGATATATCGCAGCGTGATAGTTCCGGCCAACTACTTGAGCTGCAGCGCTCAATGTGAGGCGTCCCGTCGCCCGCTACGCTCTCTAATCGCCAAGTTATTCATTCCACAGTAAATATTTCTCTTGACATCTACCCCCCCCCTCAATGTTATCGTCGTGCCCATTCACGCGAGCCCGGGATTTTCATTGCAGGAGGGACTTCCCATGCGTCGCACGTCAGTTTCCCTTGTTAGCCTCTTCGGGGCGGTCGTCATAGCCCTCGCGGCTTTCCTAGCCTACCGCTCCAAAATTTCCCGCGCCGCGTCTCAAACCGCCGCGCCCTGCTGCAACACCGTCGCCCCGCGCGAACTCGATTTCCCCTACTGGTCCTTGCAAGGCGGCTTCGTTTCCACGCTCAATCTCGTCAGTGACTCGCCCCAGCCGATTCCCCTCACTATCGCCATTCACGACGACGCGGGCGATTCGGTTTTCTCGACCGCCACCATCCAGCCGGAGCAGAAGCTGGCCCTCGACCTGAGGACGCTCATCGTGAACGCCGGCCGCGACCCGTCCGTCTTTAATGAAGGCAGCGTGGCCGTGTATTACACCGGCACCATCATGCCCGTGGTCGGCCAAATCACGCTCATCAATTCCCAGCTTCACCTGGCGAACGAGTCGGAAATGGTGGAGAATGATCCTGGGCGCAGCGACATCCCGGCGGTGCTCGACGGATTGTGGTGGGGTCTCGCGGGTGGCCGCGACGCGCGCATCGTGGTCTCGAACATGGGCGGCCAAATCGCCACGGCGGACGTTTTTCTGGACTTCGAGGGCCAGTCGCATAAGGCCGCGCCCATCACCGTGCCGGCCTTTGGAACTACCACGCTTTCGATTGCCGAGTTGCTCAATGACCTAGGCTACAGCCCGTCGCAGGTTCCGGCGGGCGGTATCACCATTATTCAGCGCGGCACGAACCCCACGCTGATCGCACAAGGGCAGGTGCTCGGCCCGGCGAGCGGCTTTTCAAGCACGCTGGAATTCCCTGACCCGGCCAGGCAAGAAGCGAATGCCCTTGATGCGACGGGCCTGCCGGTCGGCACACCGAGCGCGGGTTCGCCTTATTTCGGCGCGGGCTACTTCACGCCGCACGTCATCGCGCGCAATCTGACCTCGCAGCCCGAATTCGTCACGGTCACCGTCGAATATCCCAAAAGCTCGTTCTGGAATTCCGCCAACTGGCCGGGCGGCCCCGCCAATCCGATGGTGCGCTACGCCGGGCCGCTCAAGAAGGGCCAGAAGGACCCGAACGCGGCCTTCGAGAACAAGCCGAACCCCGATCCCTCGACGCTCACCGGGCAATTCACGGTGGCGTCGCTCCCGGTCGCGCCCTACTCGACGGTGGATTATCCCATCAACGCGACGTTGCCAGCGGGTGTCCCATTTTGCTCGATTCGCATCCAATACAGCGGGCCGCCCGGCTCGGTGATTGCCCAGGCGGCGAGTGTTAACTCGGCGGGGGATTTGGTGGTGGACGCGCATATGGCCCCGCCCCGGCGGGGAGGGCGACGGTTGGTCGGGTTCCGGCGCGAACCCGTGGCACTTGGACGCCTCGACCGACTCGGTTTTGTTCCTGACGAATGAAAGCAATCAGCCCGCCCGCGTCGGGCTTTCCATCACCGCCGAGAGCGTGCATTATTATTTGACCTCGCTGGAGCTTGCGCCTTACGAGACGCGGGCGATTGACATTCGCCAACTGCGCGACGCGCAAGTCGCCGACTTCAAGGGTGACAAAATTCCTCTCAACGCGACCGATAGCTCGGTCAATTGGGTTAGAATAGACGACGTTCCCATGTGCGGCCGCTTAATGGTCATCCGCAAAGGCCAAGGCGTGGTCACGAGCTACGATTGTCCCACCTGCATGTGCCCGCTCAGCGCCGAGGGGCTGATCGTGAGTCCGGCTAACAGCTTTGAGGTGTTACCGGGCCAGACGTGGGACTGCACGGCCACGCTCAACTCCGCGGACTGCAACGGCAACCAGTACTACACCGACGTGACCGCGGAAGCGACTTGGGACAGCAGCGACACCTCGGTCGGCACGGTGAACAGCTACGGCGTGGTGACCGCTATCGCCTCCGGCAGCACCAACATCACCGCCTGGTACACGGCCGACGCCTGGTGGTACAACCCCAACGTCGGCGAGTGCGAGTCGAACAGTTGCCCCTATAGCTCCACCACCACCTGCAACGTGCAGGTGCCCACCAGCCTCAAGTACATCAATACCGTATCGCAGCAGCCAATCTCCAGTTGCACGGTCACCATAAACGGACAAAACTATCCGGGGGCAGGCTGGCAGCGGGAGATAACATGGCAGGTGCTGGATCAGAACGGAAATCCCATCCTGCAGTCGGGGCTCCAGCCGAGCGACTCGCTGGCCAACGCGGGGGGAACAAACACCTGCGCGTTTCCGGCGACCGGAGGTAAGACGGGAACCGGGGTGACCGACTCGAGCGGCGAGTTTCCTGACACTTATTCCATTTGCTCCACCGCCTGCGTCAACGGCGGGAACTGTCAATCCACGGAGGACCAGTCATGGAAGGTCTCGGGGATTCCCCTCTCGGGATCGGAGACAGTGGTGTACGAATGCACGAAGATCACTATCAACGGGCAATGAGCCCCAGCGCTCGAAGCAAGCCGGCCGGGGAGTGGTACGTGGGTGGTGCGGTCTGCGCGTTGATGATCGCGGCGGTTGCAGCCCTCGCTCGGGGGGCCGCAAGCGAGCCTGGGAGAGCTTCGGTGAGCGGCCCACCCGTCCAGCAGGCGTTGGCGTCAGATGTGCAGGGATTCTCAAGCCATAAGCCGCTGCTTGTAACTCTGATCGAAATTTCAAGCGCCTATCACCTGCCGATGGGGATCGAGAAGGTTACCCCCGAAAGCGCAGACCTCCCTGTCACGGTCACACTCGACCGTGGAACCCTCGCCGGTCTTCTGACGCGATGCGTGCGCGCGCTTCCGGGCTACCGTTGGACGGTGCAAGATGGCGTCGTCAACGTATACGGCACCCGAGAGAAAGAATGGAGAAGGAACCTGCTGAACTTCATTGTGCCAAACATTGAGATAAGGGGCGGCACGCTCAATGACGTCAACGCTGCTCTCAGGATGGAAGTCCCTGGCAGGCTCCCTGTCCGGTTCAGCAGCGTCCCGCCGGGGAAGGTTTTCGGAGTGGCCGGAGACACCCCCGGCGTCGGGAGTCTCGAGGCAGAGCATATAGACTTCGAGGCCCGCAACCAGACTGTCAGGACCATTCTCAATCGGATGGTTGCCCTGTCGGGCGGGAGAGCGATCTGGGTTTCACGCGTGCCCCCGCGCTGGCTTTCATCGAACCCCGCCGCAGGGCTGTGGCTCTTCCTCCCGCCCGACCCAGCATTGATCCTTCCCAACCTTAGCCTCTCCGCCTCCAAGAGACCGCGGGTAGCACCACCGCTTCGCTCGGGTGGGCCAAGGCGGTGAACCGGGAGGCGGGCTGGACGTGGTCGGTCCGAGCGGCGGCATTCCGAACTCGACCATCAGCACGCGGCTCTACGGCCTCTACTCGGGAACCACGTCGGGGCTGCTGACGGGCATCGCCATGCACGAGGCCACTACGCACAGTTCTACAACTATTCCGAAATGGGCTTTACCGGCCTGTGGCCGCAAGGGAACCGCGTGGGCACGCTCGACCTCTCCGTGGGGTTAATGCAGATTCCCAACAACATGCCCGACGGATTCGACTGGCTGACCAACACCCAGGGCGGCGCAAATACCTTTCAGGACAAGCTGAGTACCGTAGCCAGTTGGGTGGCAGGATTGCAGAAACAGTATCCGAGCCTGCCTAATCTGAGCGGTACGCAACAGGAGGACAACGCGCTCGTACTGTACGGCGGTTTTGGGTCAGGAGACTACATCTGGATGCCTAACTCTTCAGACAACGGTTGGGATGACTCTTATGCCAAAAACAACCAGACGGCCGCGTACGAATATGTCTGTGCACCGACAACCGCCCCCAACCCGGGGGTTCGCTTCTCAATCCAGGCGCAGTAGGCCGGCGTTACTGTGCATGGTCGCGGCGCTTGCGGTCGGGCTCGCCCGGCTTGTGCCTGTAGCGGGTGGGGCGGAGCATCCCCGCGTCCGCCACCTGAGCTTGAACATCTACATCGTGCGCCAGCCCGGGGGCCGCGAGATGGGTGTGCATCGGATTGAATTGCGCCCGGGGTTTCGCTGGCCCCGGACAGAACGGGAAGCCCTCGCCGCAAACCGCCTGCCGAGGAAAGAGATACTGGCTCTTCTTGCCGCTCCTCTCGGGTGGCCGGCAGACGACATGCCCTCCTTAAGCGGCTTCCGTTTCGCAGAACTCGGCCAAGCAGAGGTCTGCTTGGCTGCCGCCTGGTGGCGCCGTGATGCCTCGCAGATGGAGGTGGTGTGCCCCACGTCCGGAGGCAGCTACTGGGACACCTCGCTCTCAGAGTACGCGCCCCTTCCGCTGGCGTGGACTGTGACGGACCTCAAGGGGGACGGCAGCCGCGAGGTTATCTCATCGCGGGTCGGGGCCGGAGCCTACGCGTCTCCACCCATCTACTGGTACGGGGTTTACACCTTCCCCGGCGGCCTGCCTCGCGACGTCAGCAGCGAGTTCCCTGGGTTTTACAAGGCTACGTTTCTTCCACAGCTCTCGGCAATCGAGCGCTTCATAAACCCGCCCGGCACCGCGCACGTTCCTGCGCCCGTATGGGCTCCCTACGAGAGGCTCGTCCTGCGGTTCATGCGCCTGAAGTACAAGCGTCGAATCTTGGGCCAGAAGAAGGCTGGCCTCAAGCGGGGCCTGACCTGGGTCAAATCGCCCTACCTGGATGTTCAGGGCTTGGGCGTAGAGACGCTCGGCGAGATTCCCGACCCCCGCGCCATTGCCGCGCTTCGAAAGCTGGGCACGCATGTCAAGAATCTGGGCACCTGCGTGGAGGTGGCGAATGCGCTGGAAAGCGACGGCGCCATGACCGAGGCACAGCATACGCAAAGAATCCAAGAGTGCGACACCCTCAAGCCGACGCAGCCATGCCTCCTGCAAACCGGGTGCGTTCTGCCGAAAAGGCCATGACCGGCCACGCTACGTATGTCCCCGTTCGCGGGGGCATGCATTTGCGAGCTCCCTCCCGCCACGGGACCGCAAACGCAATTCTAGCCTCCCACATTGTTCGATTCGCATCCAATACAGCGGGCCGCCCGGCTCGGTGATTGCCCGGGCGGCGAGTGTTAACTCGGCAGGGGATTTGGTGGTGGACGCACATATGGCCCCGCCCCGGCGGGGAGGGCGACGGCTGGTCGGGTTCCGGCGCGAACCCGTGGCACTTGGACGCCACGACGGACTCCGTTTTGTTCCTGACGAATGAAAGCAATCAGCCGGCCCGCGTTGGCCTTTCCATCACCGCCGAGAACGTGCATTATTATTTGACCTCGCTCGAACTTGCGCCCTACGAAACGCGAGCGATTGATATTCGCCAACTGCGCGACGCGCAAGTGGCCGACTTCAAGGGCAACGTGATTCCCGCGAACGCCACCGACGGCTCGGTCAACTGGGTTAGAATAGACGATGTTCCCATGAGCGGCCGGTTACTCGTCATCCGCCGAGGCCAAGGCACCGTATCGAGCTATGATTGTTGCTCCTGCGTCTGCCCGCTGAGCTTTACGACGGTCACGGTGACCCCGTCGCCGAGCTTTGACACGCTGGCGGGCGGGACGACGGCTTGCACCTGCACGGCCGAGTACTATAGCTGCAACAGCACCCCCTACTATTACGATGAGACCGTGGGTGCCAGCTGGGGCTCCAGCGACACCAGCGTGGCGACCATGGACGGCAGCGTCAATGGTCAAGTCGACGCGGTGGCCGCGGGCAGCGCCACCATCCAGGCCGCTTACAGCGGCGACCAGTGGTACTACTACTCGCCCCAAGCCCGCTGCGTCTCCAACTTGATCCACGCCACCGGCAGCAACACCGCCAACGTCTGCGGGCTGTCCATTTCCAGCCCCACAGCCGATGCGGTGTACAGCCTGGGCGGGGCGAACTACAACCAGGCGACCGTGCCCCTGGAGGCGGATTCATCGTGCTCAGGCACGGCGAGCTGGACGCTTAATTTTACCTATACGCCCAAGACCGGCGGCCCGTTCACCGCGTCGCCGACCACTTCGACGACCATCAGCCAGAGCACGAACTACACCACGAACGTCGGCCAGGGTGGACAGGTGAACGCTCAGGCGTCGGCCACCCTAGACGGGCAGCCGTTCAACGCCTCGGTCACGTTCTACGTGCTCGGTCCGAGCGGCGGCATTCCGAACTCGACCATCACGAGCCGGCTCCTGTCGCTGTACACATCCGGTGCCACGCCCGGGCTGCTGACCGGCATCGCGGAGGCCGAGAGCAGCTACGCACAGTTCTACAACTATTCCGAAATGGGCTTTACCGGCCTGTGGCCGTACGGGAACGTCGCGACTCCTAACACGCCCGCCGACAGTTACGTGGGCCTTATGCAGGTCTCCACTAACATGCTTGACGGCTTCGACTGGCTGACCAACACCCAGGGCGGCGCAAGTACCTTCCAGGACAAACTCACGCAGGCAAAGAGCTACATGACAACCGAACAGTCCCAGTACCCGAGCCTGCCGGCCCTCACGGGAACGGAGCTCGAGAACGTCGCCCTCGTTTACTATAACGGCATCAGCGGCGTGGAGTATTACACGCCGAATTCTGCGGGGGACGGGTGGGCGGAGACAACTAACACGGTCGCTCTGAACTACGTCGCTAAGGTTAGGGGAAGCATCCAATGATCCGCAGGGGCCGGACCATCGCCATGCTCGTCGCCGCAGCTGCGCTCAGCGCTGGGGCTTTGAGTGCCTACGAAACGCACCGGGTCAGGGTGGCCGTCCCGTTCGCGTGGCCCATCCACCACGCGCAGGCACTTGCCGCCAACGGGCTGCCCAACCGCGTGATCCGGGATTTCTTCAACGACGCTATGTCGCGCACGCGGGGATACTGGGTCCCCCCTGGCACGCCTCTGATGAGGATCTACAGCTTCCGGTTTGTCCGGCTGGAAAGGGCCGCCTTCTACCTGGTTGTGCGTGCCGGCAACCGCTGGGTCCAAACCTATGTGTTGGTTCCAGAAAAGGGCGAGGTCAGTTTGACGGATATGCAGACGGTCCTCTCAGGGGACCTCCCTCTTGCGATGGCTACGCCCGACCTGGGAGGAAACGGGGTGCATGAGCTCGTGACGGCGGAGTCGCCAACGGGCTACCCGGGACCGTCAGCCGCCCCGATATACTGGTACACGATCTGGGAGTTTCGTGGAGGTGAGCCGCAGGACGTAAGCGCAGACTACCCGGATTTCTACCGGCAGGTCGTCATCCCGCCGCTTGCCTACCTCGGGCGCCTCCTCACTCGGCTCCAGGCGCAGGGCACAATAGGTACGCGGCTTCCTCTGGCCGAGATCGCGTACGTGCGCCTCAAGTACAGGCGAGACGTGCTCGGGCAGCCAACCGCCGGGTTAAGGCAGGCGCTTGCCTGGGCGGGATCGAAGGACGTCAACTTGCTCGACCTTGGGATTTTCTCGTTGGCAGACATCCCTGGCGCTGCCGCACGGAATGCACTTCTCAAGCTGGAACAACGCCCCGCAGACCGGGACCTCATTAAGCTTCTGCTTGTCCGACAGGCTCGCCTTTCCAGGCGAACGCCCTCCGGGCGGTAATGAACGTAGTCAGCCGGCGCGGCCGGGGCTCGCCATCACGGCGCCTCCTGCGGCGCGGGTCTATCGCCGGCGGCCCTTTGCTAACGCCAATTGCCGCGCGGCGGTGCATAACATTTGACCTCGCTCGAACTTGCGCCCTACGAAACGCGAGCGATTGATATTCGCCAACTGCGCGACGCGCAAGTGGCCGACTTCAAGGGCAACGTGATTCCCGCGAACGCCACCGACGGCTCGGTCAA
>JAKASC010000057.1 GCA_021828245.1 Acidobacteriota bacterium | reverse complement strand
ACTGCTCCGTGATCGGTGCTACTTTCCTCATGGGGTGTAAGCTCCTTTTCAAGGATTTGGTCTTCGCTTGCAAGGCGAAACCAACTTACACCCTCCTCCTTTTACACACCAGAATTTACGTCACCGTGGGGAGAGCGAAAGGCGAACGCCAGCACGATAACAGCGTAGGCAGTGTAAAAAAGCGTGACCGGATAGAGCCGATGACGCGAGATACGGGCTTGCTCGCGTTTGTATTCGTCGAAGGAATCCTGCCGAAGCTCGATCGAAGTTCCGACGGCCGTGGCCATAAGTCCTCCTTCTGCTCTTCTTTGCCCGCCTTTCGTCCCCTGCCCGCGCGCGAGGCTACGCTCGCCCCGCGGTTCGCTCCGCATCACCGGGCCGAGGGATTCTCCATGACCCGTCGCGGAAGAGGCTTATCCGTGTCGGCCTTTTTCCTCCTCATGGGCGCGGTCAGATTCAAAGATGGCCAGAGCTTCCATCTCAATCAGCAATTCCGGGCGGCACAGAATGGCCTGCACGCCGGTTGAAGCCGGCAGTGGGTCCAATCCTTGCCGCTTGAAAAACTCCGTGCGAATTTCGTTAAAGGCAGCGTAGTCGCGCTCAATGTCGCGCAGATAGCAGGTGGTTCGGACAACATCTTTCCAAGTGGCGCCCTCCGCCGCCAGCAAGGCCGTGATGTTTTCATAAGCGCGCCAAGTTTGGGCGCGGAAATCACCCGGATGCAACGACTCTCCGTGCTCCCCGACGCTGGCCGTGCCCGAAATCAACAGAAGGGTGACGCCCTTAATGTCCACCCGGATGCCGCGGGAGAAGGACGATGGACGCGCGTAAGCGTAAGCTTCATTCAGCGCCCGCGGCGCATGCATAGCACGTTTGGAAACAGGCCGGTGAGCCGAGCTGTCTTCTTTCCATTCCAATTCGGTTTTCTCAACGGTTTCCATGGCATGGCCTCCAGGGGCGCTTGGCATCGAAGGGCTTCAAAAGCCGACACCCATCCCCTCTCTTAACCGCGACAATTTGCTCAAGCCGCGAGACATCGAGTTAAACGCCCCCACGTCATTGAGGCTAAATTGTGCCCACAGCCCAATCAGTGATGACCGTCACACCAAGGGAGCCTGCGCAGGGGATTTCGCTCGAAAGGATTTACTTGTGGTCACGCATGCAGGTCGGGCGACGGAGCCGGTGGGGGACAAGCCTGGCGAGCGGTAGGCGAGAGAAGCCGCTGGATGTTAAGCCGGCGGAGCAAGCGTCATGGCCGAGCAGACCCTCCCATCAGAAGTACTGAAGCTTTCCGCCGGCAACCCCAACGACGCTTTCGATTGCGGGAGCTCATGACCGGCCTGCCGCTGCGCCCAGGGCAAGCGTGGGAGCTGCGGACATGCACCCTCGGCTATGGAATCGGGTTTTGGCGGACTTGCGGCTCGTGAGGAACTACGGAGGCAATTCGTGAGGCTGTCCCACGCTTTGTGTCCCCAACGATAAAGACCCCACCGGCAAGGCCTGACCCGCGAGTCGAGCGGTCACTGCGGGACAAATGTTTGCACCTCGAGGTTCCCATGTTTGGACAGGTTGAGGAAGAGGAACCCGCCTTGCGGGTCTGCGCAGGTCGGCATGCCGGCGCCCGGCGGAATCTTGTAAACTCCGGTGATGTCGCCCGTTTCGAGATCGGCCAGCGCCAGCATAAGCGGAGACGCTCCTAGTTGTTTCGACGGGGTTGTAGTTCCGAACTCAATGAGTACCTGGCCGTTCTCCGTCAGGCTCGTTTGAATCGGCCACAGCCCGGGTCGGGGCGGGGTGATGGTGACCCTGCGGAACACAGAGCCGCCGGATGAGACCGCATAGAGCCGCACCGGGTCGCTAGCTCGGTAAAGATAAACCGTCCCGTCAAGCGAACCGAGCATCCCGCCTCGCTGCACGTCTATCATCCATTCACCCCCTTTTCTACCTTCCTTCATCCAGTTCTTGTCCGGGGGGCCGACATCGTCGGCGAGCTTCACCGGGGCCTCAAACACGCCGCTGCGGTTGAAGACCCAGGTGAACGGCTCGGTCGGCACCAGCATTTTGGACACGCCGGGCGTGCCCGAAACCAGATTGCCAGTAAGAAGGATGCTGCCATCCAGGAACGCCGCGAATCCGAACGCTTCCAAGGACGGCCCCGGCGGCGGCTCAAGTTTCGTGACGGAGTCTATGGTCCCGTCGTCTTTGTATTGTACGACCAAGACATGGGGAGGGTTCGGACCCGCGTGGTAGTCCTCGGCGTGCTTGTACGCTATGATGAGGGCGTAAACCGCGCCGCGCGGGTCAACGTAGAAACTCGGTCGGAAATAGCCTTTGTAGCCCTGTGGCGAGGCGGGGGCGAACTCGGTTAGCTTTCCGGAATCCGGCTTAATTCTGGTGATTGCCAAGCCGTTGAGCCCCTGCCGAGCTGCGCTCTCAACCGCCTGAGGGTTGGCAGCGCCCCAAATGTATATGTCCCCCTCAGCGTCGCACCGGGCCGGTTCAATGATGCCCGGCCAGCCGTGGATGGGCAATGGAGTCCTCTCCCCGGGATAGAGCTGGCTTGGGACGGGCGCGGTTGGCTGCCCCTTCTTCCCTTTGCTTGCAGCTACGGCTTTCGGAAGCAAGAAAGCCATCACCGCCAGCGCCAACAGCGCGGCCACTCGACCCAACGCGAATCGCCTTATCCTGAGCACGTTCATGGCATGAGCCCTCCCTTCCAACACTGCTGGGCTAGACCCGAACATGGAGACTAACGACGAAGTAGTTCCCGTCGCACTCTCGAACCCAGACGTACACCCAAGTGCTGAGCGCCGCCGTCGCCGCGTGCTTGGCCGGGGCGCCGGTGTAGCAATATCCGTCGTAGGTCCAGTTCAAAATCCCGCTGCACGAACCGCAATTGACACACTCGCTTACTTAGTCCTCATATGTGTTGTAGCCATCGTAGGTCGGGACTGCAATCACGCAGCCACCATTGCACACCGGCAGCGTTTCAGATGACGTCGCGCACGTCTCATTGTAACACCCCTGCTGCGCCCTGGCCCGCCGCACCGGCCCCGCCAGTCCCAGCACAGCCAGTGCCACGGCCCACAGAACAGGTTTCGATGTTGTCATTGTCGTCATACCTTTTGCGTTGACACGGAGCTTACCCCCCCGCTCTCCTGTCAAGTGCTTTTTTTTGGCATGTCGTGCCGTGCATGGCGCAGTGAAGTATCACGATGTGGACCGTGGACATAGGCTGCCGACCGGAAGACTCGGCATCACAAATCTCTTTGGGCCGCAAGCCGGGCAAACGCTTGCCCTTGAAACGGTTCTCTCTCCGCAAACCGCCGGCGTCTGCCTTGCGGATGATTGGCCGTCGCGTTGCGGTTAGTGTTAAGCTGGCTGAGCAAATGTCATGGCTGAACAGACTCTCCCATCAGAAGTCCTGAAGCTTTTTCGCGGGCAGCCCCACCGACGCTTTCGAATGCGCGAGCTCGTGGCCAGTCTTGGGCTGCGCTCGAGTCAAGTGCGGGAGCTGCGGCGCGCGCTACGGGAACTTGCGGCTGCTCGGCAAATTATCCTTTTACGAGACCATCAATTCCAACTTGCCTCCGCGGCGGGGGGCGGGTTGGCGAAGGGCAAGGCCAAAGGAAATGCTGCGAACGTTCCCTCCGCCAGGAATTTGGTGACCGGCAGGCTGATCGGTCATCGGGACGGTTACGGCTTTGTGGTGCCGGATGCGCCGATGGAGGGAACGGACCAAGATATTTTTATACCCCGCGACGGCGTGGGATCGGCCTTGCACGGCGACCGCGTTGAGGTTCAGGTGGTGCGGACGCGGCCGGATTGGCGCGCGCGGCGAAAGGGCGGCGAGCCGCCCAAGCTGCGCGTCGAGGGGCGCGTCGTCAGGGTGCTGGAGCGGGCGCAAAGAACCGTGGTGGGCGAATTTCGTGCCGGGCCGTGCGGCAACTACGTTCTTCCTTACGACCGGCGGATTCCGCATGAGATTTTGATCCCAAGCGGGCAGGAAATTCCGCCGAACGGCGGCGCCGGTGCCGCGCGCGACCGTCAATTTGGCGGGGAATCCGAAGGGCGACGCCGCCCGATGATGGAAGCTTCGGGGGCGCATGCGCTCGACCACATGATGGTGGACGTCGAAATCACTCGCTTTCCAACGCCCAGCGCCCCCGGACGCGGCCGAGTGATTGAGATTTTGGGGCGACGCGACGATTTCGGCGTGGACGTTGAAATCATCATCCGCAAATACCATTTGCCTCACCGTTTTCCGCCGGAGGTCCTGCGCGAGGCCGAAGCCGCGCCCCAGACGCTCGAGGAGCTTCACCTCAAGGGTCGCCGGGACCTTCGCCAACTTCCCATTGTGACAATTGACGGTGAAACCGCAAAAGATTTTGACGATGCCGTGTACGTGGAGCGGCGCGGACCAGGCTACCTTCTGCACGTCCACATTGCCGACGTGGCGCATTATGTGCGGCCGGGCACGGCGCTCGACCGCGAAGCGCGCCTGCGCGGCACGTCCGTCTATTTTCCGGATCGTGCCGTTCCCATGTTGCCGCTCGAGCTTTCGAACGGCATTTGCAGCCTCAACCCGCGCCAGGACCGGTTGGTCATGTCCGTGCTGATGGAGATGGACTCGCAGGGACGGCTGGTGGAAGCCGAACTCGTGCCCGGCCTCATCCACAGCGCCGAGCGCATGACCTACACCGCGGTGCGAGACGTATTGGCGGGCCAGCCGGCCGCGCTTGAGCGCTACGCTGCACTGGCGGAGAAGTTTCGCTGCATGGCGGAGTTGGCTCAAATCCTCAATCGCCGGCGCTACGAGCGCGGCTCGATTGATTTTGATTTGCCGGAGCCGGAAATTGAATTTGACCGCCTGGGCCGCATGATTGGCGTGACACGCTCGGAGCGGAACATCGCCCACCGCCTCATCGAGGAATTCATGCTGGCCGCCAACGAATGCGTGGCCGGCGCCTTGGAAAGCTTGGCCGTTCCCACCCTCTTTCGCATCCATGAGAAGCCGGACCCTCAAAAGGTGCTGGAATTTGAGGAAATTGCGGCCACGTTCGGATATTCGTTGGGCATCAAGGTTCCTTCCGTCGAGCGGCATCGCGTTCGAGCGCGCGAAGAGCGCGAGCGGCACCCGCGTTTTCACGAGCAATTGCGAAAAGGCGAGCTGGACATTATGCCGCGTCACTATCAACGTTTGACAAAGCGGCTGGAGGGCAAGCCGGAAGAAAGGATTCTCTCCTACCTGATGCTCCGCTCGCTGAAGCAAGCACGATATTCGGAGGAAAACGAGGGGCATTTTGCTCTCGCCGCACCCACCTACACGCACTTCACCTCGCCGATCCGCCGCTACCCGGACTTGATTGTCCACCGAATTCTGAAAGCCGTTTTGGAGCAGCACGGGGGGCAGCTACGATATCGGCCGGGGGCCAAAGCCTCGACGCCGCGCCGCGCCCGCATGTCACCCATCAGCTTGGAGGAGCTTCATGCCTTGGCCGTTGAGACCTCGGAAGCCGAGCGCCGCGCTCAAGACGCCGAACGGGAATTGCTGGAACTGAAGAAAATCGCGTTTATGAGCGAACGGCTTGGAGATGAATTTGACGGCCTTATCATCTCCCTCATCAAGCAGGGATTTTTCGTGGAGTTGACGGATTTGTTTGTGGAGGGTTTTGTGCCCTTGGACAGCCTAGGGGACCGCTACGTTTACCGCGAGAGCCTCCGGGCCATCGTCGGCAAAGATTCCAAGCGGGCGTTCCGCTTGGGGCAACGCGTCCGCGTGCGGTTGGACCGCATTGATCGAATGGGCAACAAGTTGGAATTTTCAGTTGTGAAGTGAGGTGGCCGGCGGCTTTGCTTCCGAAAAGCCGTTGGGTTCTGCCGGCTTCGACAAAACACAAGACGAGAGCCGCAGGAGCTTCGACGGGGAGGTGAACTGATGAAGAAGGACAAGGTGGGTTATGCGGTTGTGGGCCTGGGAAGCATCGCCGAGCGCGCGGTGCTCCCAGCATTTCGCCACAGTCGGCGGGCCAAACTCGTGGCGGTCGTGAGCGGCGACGCCAAGAAGGCCGCGCGCTTTGCGGCTCGGTTCGGCGCCCGCCAGGCTTACACCTACGCCGACTACGAAAGCTGTCTGAGCTGTCCCGACGTCGAGGCGGTTTTCATCGCCACCACCAATTCCACTCACGCCGACTTCACCCTTCGCGCCGCCTCAGCCGGAAAGCACGTCTTGTGCGAAAAGCCCATGGCGACGACGGTGGAGGACGGCGCGCGCATGATAGAAGCCTGCCGTGCGGCCAACGTGCGCTTGATGATTGCCTACCGCAAGTACCTTGAGCCCGGCAGTCGGGCGCTCAAAAACTTGGTTCAGAAGGGAAAGTTAGGGCGGCTAAAAATCATCCACACGGCTTTTACCATTATGCTGCCCAAAGCAAGGCCGTCGGCGGCTTGGCACTTGAATCGGCAAGCCGCGGGCGGCGGCTCGCTGGTGGACTTGGGCGTTTATTGCGTGAACACCAGCCGTTGGCTGGCCGGCACGGAGCCGCTTGAAGCTCGCGCCTATGCGTGGACGGTTGAGCCGAACCGATTCTCTGAGGTTGAAGAAAGCATTGCCTTCCAGCTTGTTCACCCGGACGGCTTGGTGGTTCAAGGCAGCTCGAGCTTTGCGGCAGCGGGGGCGTCATTCATTCAAGTCCACGGTGAAAAAGGTTGGGCGGCGCTGGACCCGGCTTTTGCTTACGACCAAGAGCGCCGACTGTTCGGCGCCATCGGCGGGAAGTGGTTTGAGCGACGATTCGAGGTGATGGATGAATTTGCTCTCGAGCTGGACGAATTCGCCGATTGCATTCGCCGCCATCGCGAGCCGGAAGCGAGCGGCACCGAGGGACTCCGAGACTTGGTGGTGATGGAGGCCATCTACCGTGCCGCGCGCGAAGAGCGTTCGGTCCCTGTCCCGCGCTCGCAGAACGTCTGAAGTTGCCCCGCGCAAGTTTCCGGGCCTCGAATTTCAAGTTGTCGGAAGAAGCTGGGGGAATTTTCTTCCCGTTGACGGAAAATCTTCCCTGGCCGCGCCTCAATACCATCTTCCGTGATCCCTCCTCAATTTGTTGAAAAATCAGCCGGTTGCACATTTTCTGCGCCGATGGAACGGGGGTTGCGGCCACCGGGCCGACAGGAATTGCATCGAATTGCACGACGAGGCGTTTGGAGGGGGAGCGCCAAGACCCCAAAACGCGAGGTGTACGATGATAGACAGCAATCAAACAGGATCGGTTCTGTTTCGCAACGAAGCCGCGGAAGCCGCTCCGCAACAAGGGGTTTCCGCCGTCCCACTGGACCACCCTGAACCCTCCATCGCATCTTCTGACGTACATGTTGACAAAGGCGGTTCGCCCGCCATGTGGGCTGCGCTGTTGGCTTTGGCCGTGGCGCTGGTTGCGCAGGCCGGCTACGATTACTGGTATCTCCGCAAAACAGGATATTCGCTCGCCACGATTCCCAACCTTGTTCAGTCCATGAAGGCGCTTGGCAGTCGCGTGGACGGCATCGAGGCCCAAGTGAAGGATTGGGCAACGGAGCGCCAGGCGCTTCTCGATCGGATGACGCAGACCGACGAGCACGTTCAGTCGGAGCTGGGTGGCATCCGAAGTGAGACTCGCCGCTTGGTCGCAAGCACGGAGGGCCGTCTGCAGGCGCAAATCGTCCAAAGCACGCGGCCCATCGAAACTCGGCTGGATGGCGTTGCGGCAAATCAGCAGCTTGACCGTGCCCGGCTGGCGCAACTGTCCGCTGCGGTCGGCACCCTGCGCGAGCGCGTGGCTGCCGTTCAACAGCAGCAGGCACAGAGCGCCCGTCGGCTTGGCACCCTTGAAAGCCACGAGAGCCGGACACGCTCCGCGGTGAACACCCTCGCCCAGCAACTGCAACGCGAGCAGGTCAGCTTTGAAGCGGGCAAAGGCCGCGATGCTGAAATCGCTCCCGGCATCTCGCTTCACGTGACGCACACGAATGTCCTGCATCAGCGTTACTCGGCATGGATTCGCGACGTTCATACTCATCAGACCCTGTGGGTCAGCAACCAAGGCATTGAGCAGCCGGTCATTTTCTTCTCTGCCGGCGAGCGGCCAATGGAGCTGATCGTGACCCGTGTCAGCAAACAAACGGCCTCCGGCTATCTGCTGGTTCCCGAAACAACCGAGGGGGCGGCCATCCGGCCCCTGACATCCTCCGCGAGCAACCAGTCGCCGGCCGGGTCGTAAAATTCGCGTCCGCCACCGCCGAGCCCCGCGGCTCGCGCGGTGGGCGGGCGTGGAAATTTTTCTCCCTTTAGGAAAGGTAGGCGCACCGAACCCCGAAGCCAAAAATCACAAGGATGAACATGCTCTGTGTTATCAACAACTTGCAAGTAAAGCCGATTGGCATGAGACGTGCTCCCCATTCGGCTGCTAAGCCAACTTAGCGCGGAGGGGCGTTTTTGGGGAGGAGTGAAGGTCATGGACGAGGAAAAAATTCCGGAAATTTCGCAGCCCTCGCACCGAGGGTTACAAGTGGCGGTCATCATCCTGATTTGTCTGGTGGTGATTAGCCTGGGTTACGCCATCGCGGAGCACGGATCGGTGAGCCAATTGACCGCGCAGAACCAGCAAGCGAACGCCCAGCTTGCCGAAACCGAGAGCCAAATTCAGGCGCTGAGCCAGAGGTTGCAGGCGATTCAGGCCTCGGCCGCCGCCAAAGCCAAGAAAGTCGCCGCAATTCCCCGCCGCCCCGCTCCGGTGATCTATCATCCCGTTGCCAGGGTTTACCGTCGGCGCGTGGAGCAAAGCCGTTGGCAAAAAATTCAAGCCGAGCTGGCCGAGCATCAGCGAGAGATTGATATGACCCAAAGAAATTTGCAGCAAACGCGGAATGAACTGCAAGGCAATCTCCGCTCGACGGCCGATCAGCTCAACGGCGCCATCGCCAAAAATCACACGGAGCTGGTGGCGCTCGAGAAGTTGGGACTGCGAAACTATTACGAATTTGATATCGGAAAGACCAAACTGTTCCAGCGGGAAGGCCCCATCAGCCTCAAGCTGCGCAAGGCCAACGTCAAGCATCAATTCGCCAACCTGCAACTGGTGGTCAATGACCGAGAACTGACCGAGAAACACGTCAACCTCTATCAGCCGGTGCTCTTCTACCCCGAAAACAGCCGACGGCCGGTTCAGTTGGTCATCAACGGGATTTTCAAAAATGAGATTCGCGGCTACGTGAGTGCGCCAAAATACAAGCGCTCGGAGTTGGCGGCGAACGCGGCTGCTACCTCGCCCGCGAATGAAAACGACAACCTTGCGAGCAGTTCCACAAGCCCTGTGAAGCCCACGCCGGTCGCTCTCGAACACCGTCCGAGCGTGCAGAATTGAAGGGCGGCTGGTACGAAAGTACTGTTGACTGCCAGGGTAAGGCAAGGCATTGTATAGATAAAGAAACACCCGCCGGGAGGAGATGAAGCCGCCCCATGCTCCGGCGGAAGGCGAAACGGGTTTTAGCGGCTGCTTCCGTGCGGCAGGAGGAATTCGCGGCACGGCCAAGAACTACGGGGTCCCTAACACCAACTCACGGCGCAGAGAGAGGGTTGAATTCGCCGTGAAAGTTCGACAGAACGAAAGGAGCTTGCAATGAAGAAATGGCAGCTTGATTCCTATACCGGTTTGGGATTTTTGGTGGGAGTTTTGTTGACTGTGGTGGCGCTGGTGAGTTGCGGCGGCGGCTCAACCTCCTCGACTCCCACCACGGGTACGGTGAACGTCAGCATGACCGACCCGGCCACTTGCAACGGGCCGACTGGCTTCAGCCACATTTACGTGACGGTGACTAAAGTGACCGCCAACATTAACCCCGACGCCAGTTCGAGCGACTCCGGGTGGCAGACGCTGGTGGATCTGACAAACTCACCCATGCAGATTGACCTGCTCAGCCTTGCCAACCCGACCCAGGTCTGCTTGCTAAAGATGCTCGGGTCGAGCGGGCCGCTGCCGGCCGGCAAGTACCAGCAGATTCGGCTGTACCTCCTGAGTAACACGCCCAGCCAGGGAACCGCAACCCCCGGCACCAATGCCTGCGGCAGCGGCGCGGGCTGGAACTGCGTTGAGACGCAGAGCGGCACCTTTTCCGAGCTCCAACTTCCGAGCGAAGTTCAAACCGGCATCAAGATCCCCTCGACGAACATCGTGAGCGGCGGTATGACGGTGACCGCAAGCCAGAGCGTGGACTTGAACATTGACTTCCAGAGCTGCGAATCCATCGTTCAGGAAGGCAATGGCCAATATCGGCTGAAGCCCGTGCTCTTCGCCGGGGAAACCTCTCAGAATCTGAACTCGATCAGCGGCACAGTCGTTGCCGGGACGTCATCGGGTGGAGTGCTCAACTCCAGTTCACCCACCCCGATTGCCGGGGCGACGGTGCTCTTTGAGCAAGCCACGAACGGCGTCGAGACGGTGGTTGACTCGACGACGACCGACTCGAACGGCAACTTCTTCGTCTGCCCCTTGCAGGGGACCGGCGGGACCACCACCTACGACGTTGTCGTGTCCGCACAGACCTCTGGCGCCGTCCTGGGCGTGGCGGGCACGGTGACGTACAATCCCACGGTAGCCTTCGACGTCCCACTCGGAACGAATCTGAACCAGATACCGCTCGTGCCGGAGACGGCCAGCACGGCCTCAACCGGAGGGGCGGCGACGATCTCCGGACAAGTGGACACGAGCACCGGAACATCGGCGATCGCTGAGGACGTCGCTCTTTTCCCGACTATGTCGCTTACGCCCGCGAGCGGAACCGCGACGGCCGTCATCATTCCGGTGTTCACGGCCAACGGCAGCGTTGCCATATCCCAGCCGCCGGCAGTGACGACCTCGACCGCGCCCCCAATGCTCCCTCCGCCCTGCGCGGCCAACTCAGGCTGCAACAACTTCTCGCTGACGGTCCCGGCCAGTAACGCCAACGTGGGCACCATGAGCAATGGCTCGATCACCTATGGCGTGGTGAGCGCGAGCAGCGTGACCTACAGCCTGACGGCGGCCTCGGGAAGTTGCTCGTCGAGCCCGGTGACAGCTAGCTCCATCGTGGTTACGCCCGACAAGACGACTAACTTGTCGAGTCCGCTGTCACTGTCAGGTTGCAGCTAATGGTTCTTCGGCCCGACGCGGAAACGCAACTCCGGGCCGAGCACAAGTCCCCC
>JAKASC010000056.1 GCA_021828245.1 Acidobacteriota bacterium | reverse complement strand
GCTGCGCAATATCGCGCGTCGCCGTGAAGTTGAACCCGTAATCTGTCAAAGTGACAAGGTAGGCTACGAGCGCCTGAGCGAAGGCGATGAGGCCATAATTGGCGAAACCCACAACGCGGAGTAGATAAGGGAGGGCGATGAGCGGGAAGACGTACCGCGCCACTTGCAAGGCAGAGAGCGAGAAGAAATTCTCCAGCACCCGGGCCTTGCGGGGACTGGCAGAGCGGGCGCGGGCGCGGATAGAGTCTCGCAGTACGGATAACAGGGCGCCGAAACTGTACTCCTCTGGCCTGTTATTCATTTTGGAACTCACCGTTTTAAGGGGCCGCGTTGCGGGGGCCCATGCCGAGGCTTACTTCCAGGCTAGCAGGGCCACGCCGTCGCCGTAAGTCAGCATAAACGTTTCACCCTGGATATAAGGCTCAACGCGCTTGACCCGCGCCCCCGTCATCGCCTCCAAGCCTGTGTCCGCAAACGTCACGGACCACGGCTCGTGCCGGTTGGGCCTATGGAGCTTCGGCTCGCCGTCGCGGTCCAGCCGCAGCGTGAAATCGCTGTTCATCACCCGGTAATTCAAAAAGTATTCTTTAATCAAATGCCCTTTGTAGCCCAGGCAGAGCACAAAGTCGTTGAACCCGTAGTGCGAGTAAGTCTTCATAATGTGCCACAGGATGGGCCTGCCGCCAATCTCCACCAGCGGCTTCGGACGGAACTCCGTCTCTTCCCGGAGCCGCGTCCCCATGCCGCCGCACAAAATGACAACTTGTGGCGTTTTATCCTGACTCACGTAGCTTTTTTCCCTATCAGTGTTGACTAAAGATTATAGCACGCCTCCGCTGGATGGTCGGACGCGCGCCATCCCCGCATGCTAGCGGGCGGGCCGCAGAGTCGCGTTTTCCACGCCCGCGCCTTCCACCTTACGCTTTAGCAGCGCTTCGAGCATATCCGTGCTTCGCTCCCAGGTAAACTGCTTGATGGTTTCGAGGCCAGCCTCGGCCAGACGAATGCGCAGGTCGTCATCGTCGAGCAAGCGCAGCAGGTTTTTGGTCAATGCCTCCACATCCTTGGGAGGGGAAAGCAAGGCGTTGACTTCATGCTTGGCGAACTCTCGCACGCCGTCGTTGTCCGCTGCCACAACCGCGCAGCCGCAAGCCATAGCTTCTGCCGGAACCAAGCCGAAGCCCTCGTACCAACTTGGGAACAGGAGAATGCGGCTGCCGTTGTAGATTTCTTCGATAAGCTCCTTTTCGGGAACGTTACGACGATACTCAATCCAGCTCGGAATTGAGGCTCGCCTCCAAGTGGGGCCGAAGAGAACCGCTTCAAGATCAGGGTAAACTTTCCGAGCTGACTTCAGGGCTTCGAGGCCCTCGGCGGAGCCCTTCCAAGGCTGGTAAGAGAAAAACATCGCCACTCTTTTCGGCCGTTGCCGCACCGGAGTCAAGAGGCGGAACCGGTTGTGGTCAATGCCGTTTGGAACGTATGTCAGCTCGCTCTCTATGCAACCGAGCCGAAGACCCTCCCGGAGAAGGAACTTGGCGACCGCAATCTTGTGAAGCGGAGATGTCCACGTGGCTTCCGCCCGGTCCTTCACTTCTCGGATCTCGGCGTAATTGGGTTGAACGACGTAAAATTTCTTCCCCTTCGAGTCGGGATAGGACGCGACGAACTCCGCTGTGTACCAGCCCGTCGCGATGACCGCGTCGCCGTCTGGAATATGTTCGGCTCTGAGGTCGGGAACCAGAAGCACCTCAACCCCTGGGTCAATGTACTGCCAGCGGATGTGGGGTGGACCAAGGATGCCCGAGGTGAGTAGGGCGCTTCTGATATTGCGTCCACATCTTCGCGCCCTGTGGTAAAGCGACGGAGCCGGAGGCTCGTTGAGCAACCGCTTTCCATGGACCACGGTCACTTGGTGTCCACGCGCTGCCAGGCGATTGGCGTACTCGTAAACAAGCCGCGGCCCGCCGGCCGGCCGCCAGGGAAAGTTTCCCATCACAAAGGTGATCCGCATCTATTCTTTGGCTCCTTGCCATGCCACGCGTCGGCGAGGCCGGCAGATAGAGGAAAGGAATTGCTTCAGCCGGCTTTGCCCAACCAGTTGGTTCACTGCCCAGCCGAAGAGCGTTCGCGGGAGGACCGGTGCCATCCTCCAATACCAGCGATGGAGTGCGGGCAATGCCTGAAAGTCCTGGTGGGTCACAAGGTCCCTCCACAGCGCGCCAGCATCGGGGTCCCTTTTGCTACGGGCGGCCACGTATTTCATCTGCACGACGGTCCAGTTGTTGTCGAAGGGCAGGAACATTTCCGCTAGGCGAGGGTCAATGTTAGCCAAATACTCTCGCTGAAGCTCGTACTGCCTCCTCATAACAGGAAGCATCACACCCACGGTGGCCGGGGTTAGCGCCAGCGTGTAGCCCATGTTCCCCCCGTGAATCCGATACCCTGACAGCGGTTCATTGACGGCGCCCGTATAAGTCATTAGGGGAGCAAGCCGCTGAAGGGAGCCCTCGGGCGAAACCCGAAACTCTTCGCGCAAAGGAAAGATTCTCTCGACCACCTCGCGGCGGAATGAAAGCCCTGAAGCTGGGGGTGAAATGATAACCCCTCCGCAGCGGACGACGGCAGGGCCGAGCCACCCCGCAGGGAGCTCGGACAGGAGCGGGGACACGCCGAAACTTCGCCCCTCATTGTCAATCCGCATTATCTTGTTCGCCACGAAGCCGACCCGCGGATCGCTCCTGAAAACCCGAATGACTTTTTCAACCTTCTCTGGAAAGTACACGTCATCGGCATCGAGAAGGCAAATCACCTCGCCACGGCTTTTTCGATAGGCAGCGTTCAAAGCCGACGCCGCGCCACCGTTCGGTTTTCGGACGAGCTTCACTCGCGGGTCACGCCGCGCGTAACCTTCGATGACTTCACAGGAATTGTCGGTTGACCCGTCATCGCAGATGACCAACTCGAAGTTCTGGTAGGTTTGGGTCAAAACGCTCTCGATAGCCTCACCGATGAAGCGAGCGTAGTTGTAGTTCGTCATCAGAACGGAGACCAGCGGCCCCTCCGGCAGCGGGGGAAGGCTCATCGGCTTGAGCAACTCCTCAACCTGTGACAGCGCAAGCTGCCTGACTGTGGGCACAGGCATGGTCAGTCCCCAGCGACCTGGATGGAGGAGCCGTACCTCCTCGACGTGGGAAGCCACCGCAACCGTAGGTAGGCTCTCCTGGCGCGACGCGCCAGCCGAAGCCCAAGCACAAGCGGCGGGAACGAACGGCACATTGCCCGCGTAGCCCGCAAAAGGAATGCCTGCAAGGGGAGATGAAATTCCTCTTCCAGATAGGCGGCATACCGTGCCACGTTCTCCCAGTCACCGGCGATGGCCGACTTCTTCCCAAACAGCACCGCACGGCGACCCAGATGCGAGTGCAGCTCGCCTGCGGCTCGGGAGCGGTCCGGGCCCGGTATCCGCTCGTCCGCCTCGATCTTGTGCACTGTTCCGATAATCCTAGGAATCACGTCATCAAAACGGAAGGCGTGCGTCCACGAACCCTCGTCCATGCGTACCAGCGCCCCGGGATCGGGACGCGCTACAAAGGTCTGCAACAGGGACAGGCGCATCACGAAGTCCAAGTCGGCAGCCGGGCCGGCCTTCTCAACGTCAAGAGGGCCCGTGACCCCAAAAGCTTCTCGGCGGAACAGCATCGCCTGCCAAGACCCGCCGTTTGCTAAAAGGGTTAGCGCTGCCTGCGGTGGGCGATAGATTCCTGCGGGCCATCGTGTTGCGGCGCCCGTGACCCGTCCCCGGTTGTCAACAAAGAGTATGCTGCAAACGGAGCAGGCGGCCTCCGGATGCCGCTCGAAGCCCTCGAGTGCCATCTCAAAGAAGTTCGGCACCAGCGCGTCGTCATCGCCCAACGTGCAGAAAAAAGGCGTGTCAACATGCTCAAAGCCGTAGCGGTAGTTTGCCATGCCGCCAATGTTCCGCTCGTGGCAGTGGTAGCGCACGCGATGGTCGGCGGCGGCCAGCTCCTGAACCACGGAGGCCGTGTCATCCCCGGAAGCGTTGTCATAGACGCGAACCTGGAAGTGCGGATAGGTTTGCCGCAGCACGCTCTTAATCGCACGTCTCAGCAACTGCGGCCGGCGGAACGTGGGAATAATGGCGGTGATGAGCGGGCGCTCGGCTATCTCGCTCGGCTTGGGCCACGCGCAGCTCTCGATTTCTGGCCTAACTTCAGTCATCAAACGAAACTCCTCGGTTCCCAATGGCTCACGGCGTGGCGGGCAGCGCACGCTTCGGAGGGCGACCAACTTACTTCCAGGCTAGCAGCGCCACGCCGACGTCTTCCCAGCCCTTGTCGGCGTTAATGTGAATCTTAGCAAAGCCCAGAGATTTCACAAAATCCTGAATGGGCTCGACGGCCACGCCGAGATACTTGTGAACCTCGCAGCAGAGCATGTGGCATTCGGGCCGGGTGAGCGTCTCCTTGAGGCCGCACAAAACCTCATACTCAAAGCCTTCAACGTCAACCTTGATGGCGTTCGGGACGGGCAGACGCTCGCGTTTGCGAAGCTGATCGCCGGGTAGGACTTCAACCTCGACCCTCCCATCGCCATTTGGGAGGCCCGCAGGCTCGCCCTCCCGCTCGGATCCTGGCCCCGGCTGCGTCTTGGGCAGGAGGGAAGGGCAGGAATTCACGGTCCAGGCTAGCTGCGCCTTGCCGGCTTCTCGGCCCAAGGCCAGGGGGATGACCCGAACGTTCTCAAGCTGGTTAAGATCGAGGTTCGCCTTCAGCCGCCCGCGCACGGAAGGATCCGGCTCGAGCGCCACGACTAGGCCGGAGGGGCCAACGGTCTTAGCCAACGGAACCGTGAACTCGCCGACACGGGATCCGACATCCCAAACCGTGTCGCCGGGTGAAAGCGCCGAAACAAGGGCCTCCAGAGAATCCCTCTCGCTGGTGGTGAAAATCCGATCCACTACCCGGAATTCAAAAGCCGTCGGGGTGTCGTACAACAGCGTGTGGCCCCCAAAGCTGACCTTGAGCACGCTCCTGCCGCCGACCCTGCGCCGGAAGCACAAAAAGTACAATCGCCGGAGCAGGCCGCTGAGGCCCAGTCGGTGGGACAGAGACCGAGCGCCCTTAATGGCGGCAAGAGCTTTGAGCGGCGGGAGCTTCCGCATGTTGGGGGCTCGAGGCCACGTCTTCGATGATTTGTCTTCAGCGATCACGTCACTCTCCGCCGTCTAGGCTGCCACGAGAGGAAGCAACCGCAACGTGACGGCTTATCGAGGTCTCCGGCTAGTTTCCGATTAGGAGCCTACCCTTCCCGAACGCGAGCAAGCCGCCCCAGAACTATTGGTGTGCTGGTTTTATCCCGCAGGCGAACAACGTAAATCCCTCGCCCCATCGGGATGCGGCGAGAAGCCAATCGGCGGGCCGGCAAGATTCCAGTATCGCCTTCCTAAGCAGCAATTTCCAGTGCGAGCCGCGCTGGCCGCCGGAGGGCTGAGCATCGTGGCCTGCGGGATTTTCCGCGAGGCGGAATTTCCGGACAACCCTTTGGGTTCGCCACATGGTGTGCAACAGGAAGTCCTCGACCATGACCGGCCGCTTGACGACCCGAACCTCACCGAATCCCGCTCGACCCAGCAGGATGGTCAGGGCCCGTTCCGTCCAAAGCGTTAAGTGATGCGGCGGGCGGTCGGCCTGGGGGTCAAAGAGCCTCGGGTATCGGTCCAAGCGAGGCACGGTGATGCAGATGATTCCTCCAGGCCTCAGCAAACCTGAAATTGTCTGCAGCGTGCGGAGAGGTGTTGCAAGGTGCTCCAAGACATCAAAGAGCGTGATGCCGTCAAAGTTGTTCCATCCGTGCACTTGCGCCAGCTCCTCCCAGTCCCCTGCACGGACGTTCCGCAGATTGCGGAGCGTTCGGGCGAGTTCCACAGCCCTCGGGTCGAGGTCGATCCCGTACACGTCGAAACCCTTACGCCGTGCGACAGCCAGGAACTTTCCCTCGCCGCAGCCAATGTCCAGGACCCTCCGATGGGATGACGGGCTACACAGGCTGAAAAAGGTCCTGAACCTCCAGTCGCGCGAAGCCATCCAGTCCCCCGCCGCCGGGTCCGATTCCCGCGCACGCATTTCATAATGGCTGTAATCCCGGTAAAACTCCCA
This sequence comes from Acidobacteriota bacterium, assembly GCA_021828245.1. Classification (GTDB taxonomy): domain Bacteria; phylum Acidobacteriota; class Terriglobia; order UBA7540; family UBA7540; genus JAKCCV01. Next base: position 5,082 of record JAKASC010000056.1, on the reverse strand, counting down.
CCCGGGATGCCGCATTGGCGACGTGAACTGTAGTTGGCAGGCCGGACAGTAAACGCTGGCGTATTCGCCGTAGGCCGCGGTAGTCAAGACCCTCGAAGAATCCAAGCAGAGTGGGCAAGATTGCATCTCTGCCGTTCTTCCGGGCCCGCCTGGATGCGCTTTGTCGAAGGCTTTCATGACATTTGGAGAACGGTTCGTCCCATAGCTACGCCCGGCGGGCCGCGGCCAATTCGCGACGCGCGGACTTGGGGCTGAACTCGCGCGTCCCTTGGAGGCGAGCATTCGCTTCCCGCCCCCCGTGTGAGGCAAGGTCTTGAAGCGCCGCCTGGCGGTCGGCGACGAGGAGCAGGTAGCCCGCTTCGAGTAGAAATAAGAGCGCGAACTGCTCTGTGCCAGCGAGCACTGAGTCAGTCAATCCTTGAATCAGCCAAGTTACGACGCCGCAAGCGAGCGCCACCACCTCAAAGCGACGCGGGCCTAAGGAGCGGTCGCGCAACGCGCGATAGCCAAGTTGCAACGCCCGGAACCAGATCCAGCCGTAACAAATCAGGCCCAGCAGACCGTATGTGTCACCGATTAAGATATAGGTCTCGTGCGGGTGATTCATCAGCGACAGTGCCGATGTCTGCCAGAACTGGCCCCACCGCATGATGAAATAAAGGCCGACCCTGGGCCCGATGCCCACGAGCGGGTGCTTTGCGAACAACCGCAATCCCATTCCCCAAAGGCTGAGGCGCTGGTAGAGCTCGTCGTACCGAATGGCTTTGACGTGCGAAACCAGCCTGCGCTGGACGTAGGACTGCGTCAAAAGGAAGCCGGTAACTGCGGCGGTGAACCCGGACGCGAGAACAAGCTTCCAGTTAAACCTCTTCATTAACAGGACGAGGAGCAAGCTGGCCCCCAATGCCGAGAAGATGGGCACGGCGGTGAAGGTAAGCAGGATTCCACCCCAAAGAACTGCAAGCATCAGGTAATGCGTCAGCTTTCGCTCGGCGGCCAAGAGGCGATAGAGCGCCAGGGGGAGCAACATCTCGAGAAAGATTGCAGTACCGCTTGGCCCCGACAGGCCCATGCCCCGGCCGGCCCAGGCCATTGCAATAAAAGTGCTCTCACCAACGTGGGTAGGAGAGAACGCCGTCGCCTTAGTTCCGCGAACGAAAAAAAGGAACCACGTCGGACCGCGGGCGACGATTTGACAAAAAACAAGGATGGAAATGACTGCTGCGCCGCCAAGGAAGCTGTAAATCATTTTGCGCAAGCGGTCCCACGTGGTGGCGACGCAGAGGATTGCCCAGGCAATGCTCAGCGCTTCGCCCCAGCGCCCCATGCCCTTGATGTAGCCGTAACGGCTCTGGCCTCGAAAATAGAACGTGGCGGTCATAGCAAAGAGGGCCAACACCGGCCAGAGATAGACGGAATTAAACCTGAGTCGCCGAACGACCTTGCCTCCCGCCAATCGGTGGAGGACGACCAACGGCAAGGCGAAGACGTAGGCTTCCTCGACGGCAACGGGGAAGCCGTGGATGGCTCGGGCAAAATCAATGGGCAAAGTGAAAAGGCAAAAGTAGAGGAACCAATCGGGGCGCATGAACGCGACGACCACGCCGATGGCCACGATGAGCAGGAAAAGAATATCGGTGGGAGACTTGACCAGCGCCAGCCCAACAACCACCAGGGAAGCCGCGGTGAATAACGCGATCAACGGCGTCAACACTTGGGGCCGCGCTGCCGAAATTTGCCCGTTCGCCATCGCTTGATTTTACCCCGTGACGCTAAAACCGACTAGACCCTGTCCCTTGGCAACCGCGGGTGACCAAACCTTGAACCTGCTGGACCGGGCGTCACCTTGATTCCTATTTCCTGCCCGCGCAGATGTAATTGACTCCGTCGCCGCTCGGGCCGCTCACCGTGAGCCTAACCGGCGTCGTCGTCACCTGGAGCGGATTCGGCGCGGTCGTGTCGGTTGCGGTACACACGGGAGCGACCTTGTACTTTTCCTGAAAATTATACGTTGCCTTGCCATCCGAAAGCGTTAGCCGCCCCGACAGGTCGGTATTGGAGGTCCTGCCGCTCCTGATGGCAGGGACGGTCAGGGCCGAGTTCGGCGCTCGGGAGTCCGAGGGCCAGTTGTTAAAAACCAGGTTTTTCGCAGCGCAGGCGTTCATCCCGCCGCCACGCCGCACATTGTTGAGGCCCATCAGGTTGTTCCCCTCAATGATATTACTGTTGGTTCGGGTCGCGCTGCAATCAATCGAGTAAGTGGGCTCGTTGTTGGACCCAAACTCGAAGGAATTTCCTATGATGGTGTTCCATTGCCCGTTGATGGCAAGGGCGGGCACGGCATCGGCGGAAGCATTCCCGAGAAATTGCAGGCCGATAACGGTGTCCTGATTGCCGTTAATTGAGAGAGCTGGGCTTCCTCTTCCGCCGCATATTTGGCCTTCAACAATGAAATTAGCTCCCCGATCGTAAATGCCGCCGCCTGAGTTGCCACACACGTCAATGTTGGTCAGGCGTTGTCCCCCGGCCTCCAGGAACAGCCCCCATCCTCTGTTAAAGTCGAACTGGCTCAAAGCGATAAAAAAGTCGCCTGAGGCGAAGTAAGCGCCGTCGCCGCCATTTCCCTGCGAGTAAAGGGCTATGATTTTTCCGCAGCAATTGTTGGCCTCGACATGCAGGCCATCCGAACGGGCGCCGGAGATTCCACCGTGGTCAATATTCAAGCTATCGCCGCTGACGACATGAACTCCGTAGGTAGCCAGTGAGGCGCCGTTAATGTCCACATAGTTGAGCGAAGCGGCCCCAGCCGGAATCCCATCCTCCCCAACCTCAACCACTGCGTCCATCTTCGCGTTTGCAACGATTTGCGCCGGAATCACCGTTCCCCCGTTTCCGGTCATGTGCCCCGAGGGAAGCCCCAGGATACTCGATGAATTGAAAAGCGTGATGGGCGCGCCCACCTTCAAAATGACCGCGCCCAATTCGAGCGTCGCTCCTCGAGATGCTGTCCCTATGGTGAGCCCGCCCGCGCACTTCTGGGAACCCGTAAATCCTCGCGCATCAACAATTCCGCCTGCTGGTGGCAAGGCGTTGATGGCCGCCTGAATCTCGGCGCAGGGGTCGCCGCCTGGAGTGATGGCCACGCGCTCGATGCCGGCCGGCGTGACGCTGCTTTGGCCAAGCGTGGGCCGCGAGCGGCCGATGCCCAAAAGCAAGCCGCAAGCCAACAGCCTCACAACGATCCACGCCCGCCGTTGCCTCTTTTGCCGCCGGTTTCTCACGATTGCCGTACGGATGCTGTCCCCGAGTGGAACCTTCCCTCACCTTCTTCATCAATTCTTGCCGACGGTCACTCCCAGCGCCTGGACGCGGTCGCGGATGTTTAGAAAGACCAGATGGGCCAGAATCAGGTGAACGTCCTCAATTTGCTGCATGGAGTTTGAGGGGACGACGATACCGTAATCCAGCAAATCCTTCATCTTGCCGCCTTGAAAGCCGGTCAGGCCGACGGTTACCGCACCGCGTTGCCGCGCCAGTTGGAGCGCTTTGAGGACGTTGGGGGAATTGCCGCTGCCGCTGATGCCGAAGGCCACGTCGCCGCGCTCGATGAAATTATCCATCTGCTCGACGAAGATATCTTCATAGGCGGCGTCGTTGGCCCAGGCGGTAATCATCGGGACGTTATCGGTCATGGAAAAAACCTTGACCTTGGGCACGCTTCGCATGTCGAGGCCCTTGGGGCAGGGAGCGTGCGTGCCCTTTCCCAGATCGCACGCCAAATGGGAGGCCAGCGCCGCGCTGCCGCCGTTTCCAAAGACAAAAATCGTGCGCTGGTTTTCGTAGGCCCGGTAAAGCACGTCGCAAATCCGCCGCACACGCTCCATGGGCAACTGGTCCAGGATGCCTTTTACCTCCCCGACGTACTGCGAGAAATTTTCCATCTCTGCCTCTTTACCGCTAAGCTGCCCCGTGCCTATCAAGCGTCCCCCGATTCAAAGAATTGCCCGTGTCAAGTGAGCGGTGAGTCAATGGATGCTCGAAATCAAGCCTCGGGCGGGGGGGTGTTTTCCTGCGATCCTTCGCGGTCCGCTTCCTCCGCGCCATACCCGTATCCGTAGCCGTAACGATAATAGTAGCTATATTTGTAGCCGTAATAGCCATCTCGGTGGATATCCACATCGTTCAGGGCTACGCCAAGAATGCGCGCGCCGGCGGTGTAGAGCAGTGAGCGGGCTCGGCGCACCACATCGTAAGGCGTGTGGTGCGCGCGGACCACCAATACTACCGCATCGGTGAGCGTCGCCAAGATTCGGGCGTCTGTCACGCTGAGCACCGGCGGCGAGTCCACAAGCACATAGTCAAAATTTGCTCCTAATTGCCGAATCAAATCGGCCGCCGTCGGCGATGACAGTATCTCCGCCGGGTTGGGAGGAATCGGTCCACAGGGAATGAGAAACAAATTGGCAGTGCCGGGAACAGCGATCGTCGCTTCTTCGAGGGAAGCGCGGCCCGTCAAGCAAGAAACGAAGCCCGGCTTGTTGGCCACTTTAAGTGAGCGATGGCAATTGGGTCGGCGCATGTCACAATCCACGATGACGACCCGGCTTCCCAGGCTGGCGAGCGTGGCGCCCAAATTGATGACCGTAGTGGTCTTGCCCTCGGAGGGCAAGGGGCTGGTGACCAGAAGAATCCTTGGGACGGGGCTGGCCGAGAGCAGGATGGAGGTTCGCAGAGAGCGGTAAGCTTCGAGCGCTGCCTGGCTAGACTGAATAGCTGCCTGGTGGCTTCCGGTGGGCGCCATAGCCAGGCTCTTCGATTTCCCATTGCCTTTAGCCGCGCCGTTAAGCAAAAAGGAGGGGACGACGCCCAGCGACGGCAGCCGCAACAGGCTCTCCACCTCATCCGGCGTCTTGAGTGTGTCGTCCATGTACTCCTGAAAGAACGCTAAGCCCACTCCGAGACCCAGCCCCAAGAACATTCCCAGCGCCAAATTCAGATAGACGCGGGGACGTACCGGGGATTCTGGTAGTTCAGCTCCGTCCACCACACGAATATTGCTGCTGGTCAGCGTGGACTGAATCT
>JAKASC010000055.1 GCA_021828245.1 Acidobacteriota bacterium | reverse complement strand
CCAGCGACAAATTCTCCAAGCCCTCGGCGTCACGCTTCCGGCCATGTAGTCAGGCGGCGGAGTCCGCTGCCGAACCTACAATTCATTTCACTCCAAGCACTTCAACAGAAAATCCTCTCCGCAAAGGAAAGGAAGTTCCGTTAGAGAATGATGGAATTCCGGGCGAGAGGCTGGGGCCGTCAGGAGTGGGCAGGATTTGGGGTAATGTTGTAACTTACTCATTACACATAAGTTATTAGATTTAACGGGCTTTCCAGCCCAAGCCAGCCATGTTGTTTGGCATGTGATTGAAATCACTGACCCCGCAACGCAAAGCACCTAAGCTAAGGTCATCAAATGAGTGGCGCTTCCGAGGCGGCTCGGTGGCTACCCTGCAAACGTTCCCCCTCCCCTGCAACACCGAGCCGCCACACTCATGGGCGTGGGGCTCACGACGCATCCCAAATCGAACCGAGTTCACAATAAGTTTTCGAGTCATTTCCCCGACGGGTGACGGCCCAAGCCGGCGAGCAACGCGGCGAGCAAGGCGGCGCGGCGGGGGAGTTCGGCGATGATGACGTGTTCATTACGGGCGTGCGCGCCATCCCCGACGCCGCCCAGCCCGTCGAGCGTGGGCACGCCGAGCGCCGCGGTGAAGTTGCCATCCGAGCCGCCTCCGGTCGAAGCTTCTTTGAGTTCCATGCCGAGCACTCGCCCCAAGCGTCGGGTCTGTTGCCAGAGGGCAGCGCTCATGGAACGTTCCAGGGGTGGGCGATTGATACCACCGGTAATTTCCAGGCGGGCTTCGGGATGAATCGGCTTAAGGGCCCGAAGTTGATGCTCAACGAGGCGAGCGTCCCGGCGGCGGGGAATCCTCACATCCAGGCGGGCGCCGGCCAGCTCGGGGACCACGTTGACTCGCGTGCCGCCCTCGATGATGCCCACATTCAACGTCAAGCCCGGATGGGCTTGGGCAAATTTTTGAAGCCGCAGAATTTGGCCTGCCAACTCCACAATGGCGTTGACGCCCGCCTGCGGATTGATGCCTGCGTGGGCGGAGCGCCCGCGCACGGTTATCTGAAACTCTCCAACGCCTTTGCGCGAGGTTTTGAGCGCGCCGCCCTCGGCGGCAGGCTCAAGAACCAGCACGGCTTGGGCGCGGCGAGCTTCCTGCTCCATTTCGCGGCGGAAAGCGTGGCTGCCGGTCTCCTCGTCCGTATTGAGGAAAAAGCGGACAGGAACGAAGGGCACGAGCCCTGTGGCCTTAAGCGCCGCCATGGCCCAAAGCCCGCACACCAGGCCGGACTTCATGTCCAGGATGCCCGGGCCATAAGCGCGGCCCCGAGCTATCCTGAAGGGCATCCGCCGCAGCGTGCCGACATCCCAAACCGTATCGAGATGGCCCAGCACCAGCAGCGGCTTGCAGTGAAGCGGAGCGGAGGCGGCTCGGCGCCGGCTAAATTCCGCGATGACAGCCGAGCCGGCCGTCGGATGCGGCAGCAGGCGAACGCGAGCCCCGAGGCGCTGAAATTCGCGGCCAAAAAAACGGGCCAGCCGATCTACCGCGGGCTTGCAATGGGTTGGCGATTCAATCTCGACAGCTTGACGAAGGCAGTGCAGCATGGCGGGAAGCTCGTGCTTGCATTGAATAAGTAACGCCCGGATGTCCGCTTGCGTTGCGATGTCTTTGCCGTGCCGACGCCCGCTTTCTCGGTTCTCATGGTCCACGTACTTCCCTCGGATTGATGCTGACAGCCGCCCGTGATTCATTCTATCCTAGGCAGCGGCAACCAACGAAGCGAGGCTAAGCTGCAGGTAGTGGGCTACTTTGAAAATTCGCGGTCTTGACTCCCTGCGATTGCGTGGCATACTTAGTGTATGCCAAAGCGATTAAGCAAGGGGAAGAGACCGAGGGACGTTAACCAGCTGGCGCACCAATTAGTTCGAGAGTCAACGGAGCAAGCGGCAAACCAAGAGGACAGCCACCAAGCCGAGATTTCACGCATCATGGCTGAGATGGGCAGGAAGGGCGGGAAGATCGGCGGCAAGCGGCGTTTGGAAACGATGACAGAGGAGCGCCGAAAGGAGATTGCGCTTAAGGCCGCTAAGACCCGCTGGGCTAGGGCGCAGACTTAGCCGCTGTATAGGTTGAGGGGGCGGACATCATTATCTTCCCATCCTTCACTGGCTTAGCCAATGTCATCGAGATGACCTTGCTGTGGATTCCAAATTGTTCTGAAAGCTGCTTTGCCGTGAACTCTTCACTTGGGTGAGCCTTTAGAAATTCAACGGCCCGCTCCGATAGCTTTCCTGGGTGGTGTCCGCTACCTTCCGCGTCTAGCTTAGCCATCGCATCTGCAACTGGCTTGCGTTCGCTTGAAACCCCCGACTTCGTAGATTTCGGCTTTCGCCGACGCGCGGCCCCAACTTTACCTTGCCCTGTACGCAATCCGCGGGGCATCCATTCCGCAAGTCCCCAATGTGAGCGGTCAAATTTGACGATGCCGACGTCTGATTTTGAGGCCCGTGTCAGGACCGAATGCACGATAGCACTGAAACTTGTTTTCGCGGTGCTATCAATCCCCCCCTTCTTCAGAGCGTCGGCGATCTCGCGCGTTGTCATCTTGCGCCTGACTATTTGAAGGCACAGTTTAGCCGCGTCGGGAATGCTTTTTCCTAGAAACGCACCTACGGGGACATCCCCACCATAGGTTCCCAGTGAAGCGAGTCCATTCAGGGCTGACGCTGCCTCTCCAGGGCCAGCAATGAGCGCACCTGATGCCGCAGCAGCTTGGAGGGAGATGATAGCTTGGTCCAGCGCGGCCCGTTTTGCTTGTAAATCGGCGAGCACAGCGCCGTAATCAAAAATTTTATTCTCATTTTCGGCCATCTTTTTCTCCTATGCTTCTCGGCCTAATTGTGCTATAAACACAAAAGAGCGAGATTGTAAGGGGGCAGGTTTCCCCACCCCCTCGCCCTCGACGGGCGGCGCTTATCTCATCGCTACCCTCGCTTTCTGGCATCTGGTCAGGCCGGGAAACCATCGAAAAGTTCCCCCGGCCTGCCAGCACCAATCTAATAAAATCACACCTGAGACTGGATTGCAAGCACTTTTTTGGCAGTGCCGCTTTGTTTTGCTTATTCGAAAAAACACTTGACAATGCTAAAGCGGTTTGGCATACTACAGCCATGAATAAACTAGACTCCAAAACACGAGCCAATGTTATCAGTTGCCTAATCGAGGGCTGTTCAATTCGCTCGACTGTCCGCATCACCGGCGTCGCCAAGAAAACCGTGATGCGCCTTCTCTTCGAAGTCGGAATGGTGTGCGCGGATTACCAAGACCGCGTATTTCGTGGCCTGAAATGCCGTAGGCTCCAGCTCGATGAACTTTGGGCCTTCGTATATTGCAAAGAAAAGAATGTCACGCCGCAGGTCGCAGCGAAGAATCCTGCCGCTGGAGACATTTGGCTATGGGCCGCGATTGACGCGGAAACGAAGCTGGTTCCATCATTCATGCTCGGAAACCGCGACGCGCAAACTGCAAAGTTCTTTGTCGATGACCTCGCTTCCCGGCTTGCTGGCCGAGTGCAGGTCACTAGCGATGGCCTAAAGTGCTATGTTGAGGCAATCGAGGGAGCGTTCGGAGCAAACGTTGATTATGCGATGTTAGTGAAAATGTACGAGTCCACACAAGAAGACACTCGGTATAGCCCCGCAAAGTGTGCGGCGTGCGAAAGCAAACGCGTTATGGGCAACCCTGACCCGAAGCACATCTCGACTTCCTTCGTAGAGCGTCACAACTGCACGCTACGAACAAACTTGCGGCGGTACACACGGCTATCGAACGGGTTCTCACGGAAAATAGAGAATCACTTCGCAGCGGTGGCGTTGAATTATTTCGCTTACAATTTCATCCAGATTCATCGTACACTTCGGACGACACCGGCGATGGCGGCTGGCGTTACCGACAGGCTTTGGAGCGTAGATGACCTCGTGGCCCTGTGGGAGAGCGAAGAACGGAGGTCGGAAAAAGCGGCATGAACCCGGCACGAAAGGATAATGCGGCGAGAGGGTTCGGGACAGCAACAGGCATGCAAACGCGCGCTCTGGTGCGCCGCAGTGGCAAACACTACCGTCAGGCTCCAGCGGGTCGGCCTACAAACGAATTGGTCTTTACGGCTTACCAAGGAACAAACGACATTATCTTCCCCCGTGTGCTTTCCCTCTATGTTCCCATCGGCAGCACGGTAGCGGACGTAACATATGGGCGGGGGATATTCTGGAAGAGGGTGGACAAGGACAAATACAGACTTCTTGCTACCGACTTGAAGACGGACGGCATTGACTGTCGGAGCCTTCCGTATGCTGACTCTACCATTGATTGCGTGGTTTTTGACCCACCGTACATGCACACCCCTGGTGGCACGGCGCACATCAATCACCAGAACTATGAGAGCTATTACCGCAACAACGCTGCCAGAAATGAGTCAGGGCAGAAATACCATGAAGCAGTCCTCGACCTCTACTTTAAGGCGGCACGTGAGGCGTACCGCGTTCTTCGGGAAGGAGGCACGTATATCGTTAAATGCGGGGATGAGGTGTGTGCCAACCAGCAGCGCCTTACGCATGTCGAGCTGATAAACGAACTATCGTCCAGTGGATTCGTTATCGAGGATCTATTCATTTTAGTTAGAAACAATCACCCAGGGGTGAGTCGGGTCGTCAAGCAAGTCCACGCACGTAAGAACCATTCGTACTTCCTAGTATTTTGGAAAAGCACACGCAAAAAACGGCGCTGGGAGCCTCCAAGGTGACTCCTGTACAACTTCTAATCGAGATCATCAAGGAGCATGTGCCGGAGGACATTTGGCAAGGCTCTCCGCTGATTGGGTACCGAAGCCTTGGGAATACGAACCGTGGCGAGATCGGCGAAGATTTTATTCGTCGCTACCTTACAAACTCTGGAATCGAGGTAACAATCGGAGGGCGCACGGCGAGAACAGACATGCGGATCGCGGGCCGACGATTCGAGGTTAAAACGGCATCGCTCGGAGCAAATGGTACGTTTCAGTTCAATCACGTTCGCCTTGACCGAAACTACGCGTATCTCCTCTGCCTCGGGATATGTCCGAACGACATCGTGTTTAACATGTGGCGGAAGGGAGACGTTGCGGAGGGCCTTGCGGGGAGTCTAGTTCGGATGGCCGAAGGGCAATCGGTAACTTACAAGTTGACGAAGAAGCTTTCAGACATGATGCCCATAAATAGCCTGCCGGACGTGGTTCATGGCCTCCCCAGATTTTCAAAGTAGCCCACTACTGCAAGCCTTCTGGTCGGAGGGGAGGAAGCATCGTGAATCGTGTGTCGCTGGCGATGATCGTCCACGCTCACCAACCGGTGGGAAACTTTGAGCATGTGATGGAACAGGCGTATCAGCGAGCCTACCTGCCCTTTGTGCGGGTGCTGGGGCAGCATCCGCGGATTCGGGTGAGCTTGCACTTTTCTGGCAGCCTGCTGGAGTGGATGGAAGCGCAGCATCCAGAATACTTTGAGGAGCTGGGGCGGCTGCTCGAAGGGCGGCAGATTGAACTGCTCGGCGGCGGTTACTATGAGCCGATTCTGGCAGCGATTCCGGACCGGGACAAAATCGCGCAGCTAGAAAAGCTGGCGAGATTTCTGGAGCGGCGACTGGGGACGCGGCCGAGCGGGGCGTGGATTGCGGAGCGGGTGTGGGAGCCGTCGCTCGCGCGGCCGCTGGCGGAGGCGGGGGTCGGCTACGCGGCGCTCGATGACACGCACTTTTTGGCGGCGGGTCTGGAACCCTCCGAGTTGCACGGCGACTACGTGACGGAGGAGGCCGGCTACACTGTCCGGCTGATTCCGGCGCTCAAGTCCTTGCGCTACACGATTCCTTTTCGCGAGCCGGAGGAAACATTGCGGATTTTGCGGGAAGGGCTTCAAGGGTCCGGCCGGCTTTTTGCCTTTGGCGACGATTGCGAAAAGTTCGGGGTGTGGCCCGGCACCTACGAGCATTGTTACACCAACGGCTGGCTGGAACGATTTTTCACGGCGCTCGAAAACGCCGCGGATTGGCTGGAGACGACGCCGGCGGGAACGTATTTGCAAGCGCACGAGCCGCTGGGACGGATTTATCTGCCGACGGCTTCCTACGCGGAAATGATGGAATGGGCGTTGCCGCCGGGCGCGGCGGCGGCCTTGAAAGCTTGCCTGGAGGAGAGCGAGCATTTGCCGAACGGGGAGCGGTTTCGGCGATTTCTGCGGGGCGGGTTGTGGCGGAACTTTTTGGCACGATATTCGGAAGCGAACCAACTTCACAAGTGGATGCTGCGGGTGAGCGAGCGCATCGCGGCGGCGCGGGCGGCGAGCGGAGACGACGCGCGCGCCCGCACCCGGCTGGACGAAGCTGAGCAACGGCTGCACGCCGCCCAGTGCAATGACGCCTACTGGCACGGCGTGTTTGGCGGCCTGTATGCTCCGCATCTGCGGGGCGCGCTGTGGCGCCATCTGATTCAGGCGGAGTCGCTGCTGGACAAGCTGACCGGGCCGAAGGCGGGCGGTGAGCAGGTTCGCATCACGCGCCAAGATTTTGACGCCGACGGGCGAGTGGAGATTCTGGCCGAGCATCCTCGCTACGCGATGAGCGTCCATCCTGCCGAAGGCGGAACGGTTTCCAGTTTGCACTTCAAGCCGGCCGATGTGGAGCTCATCAATTCCCTGCGGCGACGGCCGGAAGCCTACCATGAGGCGCTGCGACGGGCCGCGGCCTCCGGCGGCGCCGCGACCGCCGGACCGGCCTCCATCCACGAGATTATCCGCAGCAAAGGTCCTCATCTCGAAAAATTGCTTCAGTACGACCGCTACGAGCGGCGCTGCTTTCGCACCTATCTTTTCTCCGCGCCTCGAACCTGGAAGGATTTTCAGGCGTTGGAGCTGGGAGAAATTCCGGAGCTGGCGTCGGGCGGGTGGGAAAGTTTGGCGGGCGTTCAAGAGCCGGGCGTAGCGAGCCTGCGCCGCGCCGCCATGCTCCATCTCAACGGCCGGGCCACGGCGCTCGAGGCGCGCAAGACCTTATCCTGCCAAGCGACGGAAAGCGTTTGGCGGGTGGAATGCCGATCTTCCATTATCGTGCCGGCGTCCTGCCCGGCGCCGCTCGTGCTGGGAATCGAATTGGTCATCAATCTGCTGGCGCCGAACGCCCCTGATCGCTACTTCAGCGCGCACGGCACCCGATGGCCGCTGGCCTTTCAGGGAGAGATTGAATCGGAGACGCTCGAGATGGTGGATGAGTGGCAAAAAGTTCGGCTGACCATGAAGGGGCAACCGCCATGCCGCTGGTGGGTGACGCCGATTGAGACGGTCTCGCAATCGGAAAGCGGTTTTGAAAGCGTCTATCAAGGCTCGGCGATCCTGGGCGTGTGGAGCATTGCCCCGGCACCGTGGAAGGACTTTACCAGCACGTTGCAGATAGACGTGGCGACGCTTTGAGCGTAGGAAAGCCCGGACGCGGGGGCATCGGGTGGCTCAGCCGTGCTCATCCTTGATGAGTGCTGGAGAGCGAGCCGGCGCGGAGCGCCGTCCCATCGAACATGCCTCGCAGCCGCGTCCACGGCCAAGATGGCCGTGCCACTCGCTGTGTATAAGGCAGGTCAGTATTTGGTGGCGGAGGAGAAATTGAATTCGCGGACCTTCATGGCGGGAACCACCATTTCAAAAGATTCTTCCCCGGCGGTGCGCTGCGGCGGGCTCATCATTTCCACCTGACGAAGCATTTCAATAACGCTTTGGTTGAAGCGAAGGTTCTTGACGCCGTGTTGGATTTTCCCTTCTTCAATCCAGAAAAGGCCGTCGCGGGTCATGCCGGTAAGAATTTTCTGGTAAGGGTCCACTTCGCGGATGTACCAAAAGCGCGTGACGAGCAAACCGCGCGGCGTGGAACGAATCATGTCATCGAGCGTGGCGCGTCCGCCCTCCATCACGATGTTCAGCGGGGCTTCGCCGTACTCGTTGGGCAGCGGGAAGCCGTGCCCGGTGGGTTCTTTGCCCATCTTTTTGGCGGTGGAGCGGGCGTACACCAGGTTCTTGACAACGCCCTGCTCGACCAGGTTGACGCGGCGGCGCGGCATGCCTTCGCCGTCAAACGGCGGGCCGCTTTGCAAGGGATGAAAGACGTCATCGCGGACGAAGATGTTGTCGCCAAAAACTTTTTCGCCCACTCGGCCGGTGAGGCAACTTCGCCCCTCATGAACGGCCAGGCCGCCAAAATCGAAAAATAGGAAGCCCAGCAGGTCCAGCACGGCGGAGGGTTCAAGAATAACGGTGTACTTGTCGGGGGGCAAGTCGCGCGGGGAACCTCCTTCGAGGGCTTTGCGCGCCGCGCGCTCGGCGAGCGCCGCCGGGTTGAGTTCGAGGTGGAAGGGGCTGGTTTGCTTGGCCCAGCCGGAACTGGTGGGGCCCAGCATGGTGACGGAAAATTCCGAGATGGTTTCCTCGTGAAAAGCTTCAAGGCCGCGCGAGTTGAACAACGCCGTGGCGACGGCACCGCTCGAGTAAACGCCGGCCGCCGTCAACTGGTCTTTCTCGGCCCGCTGCAGGACCCTCAAGACGGTTTCAGCGCGCGCTTGGGGCGTCAGCTCGGCGGTTTCTGGATAATAGCGGTCCACCGACCCGTAGGTTTGGGGATGGGGAAGAGGCAGCAGATCGGGGTTGGGTGGCTGAAGGCGCGCCAGGGCGAGCGCCGCCTCGCAGGTTTGGCGAATGGAAGGCTCATCAAGCCGGTTGGTGCTGGCGCGCGCCGTGCGGTGCTCCACAACCGCGCGCACGGAAAGCGCGGTTTCCTCCTCCGCCACGTTCTGATGAATGGTGTTGTTGGCAAACCGGGTGAGGGCCGACGCCGTGGAGGTAATGTAGGCTTCGGTTTCCTCCGCCGTGGAATACTTGATGACCTTATCAAAAATTTCTTTGGCGCGTTGGCGGGTCAGCATCATCGTCATGAATTCAGCTTGGCCTCATGGGCGCTTCAGCGTTTGGGAGTGGCGCGACACGGCGCTTAGGAGCCGTAGGCGACGCCGACCTTGACCCGGCGAAAGCGCGCGGGAGAGGCACCGTGGCCGGTTCCCATGGTTTGCATCGGCTGGCCCTTGCCGCAGTTGGGCGTCCCCCAGAGCGTCCATTCCTCCGGACCGCAAATGGCATCGCAGGAGTTCCAGAACTCCGTGGTGATGCCGCCGTAGCTCGGATTTTTCACCATGCGGACTTTTTTGCCGTGCTTGATTTCCCATCCAATTTCGGTTCCAAACTGGAAATTGTAGCGTCGGTCGTCTATGGACCAACTGCGGTTGGTCTCCATATAAATGGCGTCGTCGGTGTCGGCGATGAGGGCGTCGAGCGTTCCGCGCCCCGGCTCCAAGCTGACGTTGGTCATGCGAATCAGGGGAATGCGATTCCAGCCTTCGGCGCGCATGGCACCGTTGGAGCGAGGCTTGCCGATGGCCGCGGCGGTTTCCCGCGAAGTCAGGTAGCCGACAAACTGCCCGTTCTGGATAATCGGCGTGCGCTGGCCCGGTACCCCTTCGTCATCGTAGGCAAACGTGCCAAGCCCCGGCCCGTGCGAGGGCGTTGCATCTGCCACCACGTTGACGATTTCAGAAGCGTACTTGAGGGAGCCAAGCTGGTCGAGCGTCAGGAAACTCATGCCGGCAAAGTTGGCCTCCGTGCCAAGAACGCGGTCGAGCTCGATGGGGTGGCCAATGGATTCGTGAATCTGAAGGCCCACTTGCGAGCTGCCCAGAATAATGTCGCGCACTCCGGCGGGGCACTGCGGCGCCGAGTGCAGGGCCACGGCTTCCTCGGCGATTTGGGGCGCATGTCCCACCAAATCCAGCTCTTCCACCAATTCATAGCCTTTGGTTTGATACTGTCCGCCAAAGGAATTGGGGTAGGAGCGCCGCTGAATCTCATTGCCGGCAAAGGAGGTGGCGACAAAGCCCGCGCCGGTCTGCGTCTTCACTTGGCGAATCGCGGAGCCAAGGCTGGAGACAAACCACTGCTCTTGACGACGAAAGTCCATTTGGCACTCGGCCAGGGTGACGCCCTGAACCTTGCGCAACTCGGCGTCCACTTTGAGCAAAAGGTCGAGACAGCGCGAGACGGGAACGGAGAAGGGGTCTATTTGACAGGGAGCTTCCCATTCATCCACAAACTTTTCTTCAGGAGCGAGTTGGACGTCGGATTTTTTGGCCAGGGCGCTCGCCTGCGCAATTTCGACGGCGCGCGCGGCCACCGCGGCCAAGCCCTCGGGCGTGAGCCGGTCGGTCGAAGCAAAACCCCACGCGCCACCGGCAATCACCCGCACTCCCAACCCGTAAGATTCCGATTCTCGAACTTGGGCCACTTCGCCGTTTTTGGTGGAGAGATACCGCTGGCGAACACTCAGCACGCGCACGTCCGCGTAGCTGGCGCCTTGGGCCACCGCCGTCTCCAGCGCTCTTTGGGCGAGGTCTTTCATCTCCTGAATGCTGGGCCGAGCTCGTTGCGGAGCAGCCTCCGTTCGACCAGATCGCAAGGGCGCACGTCCGGCGCCGAAGGGTCCGCGCGGCTCCTCGCCCGGCGCGACCCTGCCCTTGGGAGTCTTAAGTTCCCTCCGACCAGGAGGCAAGATATTCTTCTTGTTCCGGCGTCAAGCGGTCAATCGTAATCCCCATCGCTTCCAACTTCAATCGCGCGACCGATTGGTCAATTTCGGCGGGAACCGCATAAACCTGTGGCCGGAGCTGACGATGGTTCTTGACCACGTATTCCACGCAAAGCGCCTGGTTGGCAAAACTCATGTCCATGACGACGGCGGGATGG
Organism: Acidobacteriota bacterium; assembly: GCA_021828245.1. GTDB lineage: Bacteria > Acidobacteriota > Terriglobia > UBA7540 > UBA7540 > JAKCCV01. The sequence goes on along the minus strand of JAKASC010000055.1, from coordinate 589 downwards.
CCTTCGGCGGCGGCCAAGTTAATGAGCCGCCCCTCGCCGAGCAGGAAAATCTTGCGGCCATCGGGAAGCGAATATTCATCCACAAACTCCCGCACGCGGCGCTTGGAGGTGGCCGCTTGTTCGAGGGCCGGAATGTCAATCTCCACGTTGAAGTGGCCGGAATTCGCCACCACGGCTCCATCCCTCATGGCGTGGAAATGCTCGCCGCGAAGGACGTTTTTGTTGCCGGTCAGCGTGATGAAGAGGTCGCCCACCCGCGCGGCTTCACTGAGCGGCATCACGCGAAAGCCGTCCATGGTGGCTTCGAGGGCTCGCGTCGGATTGACTTCCGTGACGATGACGTCCGCTCCCAGCCCTTTGGCTCGCATGGCCACGCCGCGCCCGCACCAGCCGTAGCCGCACACCACCACGTGGAGGCCGGCAAACAACATGTTGGTGGCCCGGATAATGCCGTCGAGCGTGGATTGACCGGTTCCGTACCGGTTATCGAACAGGTGCTTGGTGTCCGCGTCATTCACGGCCACGATGGGATATTTGAGCGCTCCCTCCGCCGCCATGCTGCGCAGCCGAATGACTCCCGTGGTGGTTT
>JAKASC010000054.1 GCA_021828245.1 Acidobacteriota bacterium | reverse complement strand
TTCGTATCAACTATTATCCCCCGCGCGGCGACAACAAGGAGGGCTGGGACAATCTCGATATCTTCGGCTGGCTTGGCTATCCCATGCAGATTAAAATTGATTTTCTCTGCCGGGATTCCATTCTGGCCGCGCCGCTGGTTCTGGACCTCGCGCTCTTCATGGATTTGGCCCAGCGAACCCCGGAGATGGCCCGCCGCGGAATTCAGGAATGGTTGTCCTTCTACTTTAAGAGCCCCATGCATGCTCCGGACCTCTATCCCGAGCACGATCTGTTTATCCAATTGATGAAATTGAAAAACACGCTTCGTTATCTGCGGGGCGAAGAGCTCATTACCCACCTCGGGCTTGAATACTACGATTGACGCTCGTGCGCGAAGCGGCGCGTTCTCTAGGCGGGCGATCGCTTGCCCGCGCCGCCCGAGTCCGGCAGCAGGCTGAGGAGTTTGCTCAGGATGGTGGCGGCGGTGGTCAGCTCCGCCAAATCGCGTGGCGTGAAGTCGGGCCCCGCCGACTCGCCGGTTCTGCCCTTCCGGCTCACCTGAATCACTCCCATCACCTTGCCGTCCGCCAGGATGGGCACGCTCACGATTTTTTGAATCGGAGCGGCTTTCCGCTCGGTGGAAAGATCCACCGCCTCAAACACCGTGGGATGATGATAGCTGGAAAAATTGTTAATGAACTCGCCCCGCTTCTCGCGGATAGTCTTCACGGCCAGGGAGTGAGAGTTGGTAATGGGAATCGAGCCTAGCTTCGACAACTTCACCGGCGTGACAAACCGCAGCATTCCGTCGCCCGACAGGTGCAAAATGGCCACTTCGTCCGGCTTGGCCCCGAAGGCGGAGCCGAGCGTCGCCGCAAGACGCTCCAGAGCCTCTGGCGACATCGGGTCACCGGCCTGGCGCATTTCCTCAATCAGCCGGATCAACTTGAAGCTTAAATCATCCGCGACCATGGTGAGTGCTTCCTCCAAAGGGACATTGCGTGCGGCCATTATAGTCAAAACGGTTCATGACAAACAATTCAAATCACCGGCTCGGCCCCAGCCACGATTTGGGCGGCGAGATGGCGCGCGCTGGGCAAGCCTGACGCACAGGCCGGATGGCTGAGAAAAGCCGGACGCCGCCGCCAACGCAGCCTTCCCTCGCGCCGGCGACCGTCTCTCGCCGCCTCATCAGATTGACACACTGGCGCGAGCGCCCTACTATCGAAGATTGTGCGCTTCATTTCTCCGCAGCCCAAAGGCAGCGCATCGCATTTCGCTCTGCGGCTGAGAGGGGGCGCTCGACGCCGATGAAAATTGCTTATCTGGACGGCTCCTCGGGCATCAGCGGCGACATGTTCCTCGGCGCGCTCTTGGACGCCGGGCTCGACGCGCGTCGCCTCTTCGATGAGCTGAAAAAGCTTCCTCTGGGCTTTTATCGCTTCAAGCGAACGCGGACCTTGCGCGGCGGCCTGGCCGGGACGCGCGTTGAAATTGAGATTCCTCCGTCGCAGCCGCATCGGCATCTTGCCGATATTGAGGCGATGATTCGCGCCGCCGACCTGCCAGGCTCGGCTCAAGCCATGGCGCTCAAGGTCTTTCGTCGGCTAGGGGAGGCGGAAGCTCAACTCCACAACGTGCCCGTGGAGCATGTTCATTTTCACGAGGTCGGCGCCGTGGACGCCATCCTGGACATCGTGGGGACTTGCCTAGGCTTGGAGCTGATGGGCATTGAACGGTTGGTGTGTTCCGCGCTCGATGTTGGCGGCGGACGGGTTGAGGCCGCGCACGGCTCGCTTCCCGTCCCTGCGCCCGCCACGGCGGAACTGCTCAAAGGCATTCCGGTTTATTCTTCCGGCGTGCAGGCGGAACTCGTCACGCCGACGGGCGCGGCGCTGGTCTCAACCTTGGCGACGGAGTTCGGCCCGATGCCTCCGATGAAGCTCGAGCGGATCGGCTACGGCGCCGGCCGGCAGGAGTTGCCGGGCCGCCCCAACTTGGCGCGGCTCTCGATAGGCGATGCCGTCGAAGTCCCTAAGCCGCAAGCGGGCGCGCCGGGCGATGAGGTTGTCTCCATCATTGAGGCCAACCTCGATGATATGAATCCGCAGCTTTTTGGCCACTTGTCGGAGCGGGCCCTCGCCGGCGGCGCGCTCGACGTCACCTGCGCCCCGCTTCAGATGAAGAAAAATCGGCCCGGCTTGCTCATCAGCGTCATAGCGCCGCCTGACAACGCGGAAGCGCTCGCCAATCTCCTCTTTGAGGAGACCACCACCCTGGGCGTGCGCATCTATGAGGCGCGGCGCAAAACGCTCGAGCGCGAGTGGGTCTCCGTTGAGACGGAATACGGCCCGGTGCGCCTCAAGGTGGCGCGGCGCGAGGGCAAGATTGTCAATGTGGCGCCCGAATACGACGATTGCGCGCGCTTGGCCGATGAGAACAAGGTCCCGTTAAAGCAAGTCATGGCCGCAGCGCTCGCAGGCTTTAAGCCGCCCGCCCACGGCTTACCTGACCCGACCAACGCATGAACAGATTCTTTATCACCACGCCGATATATTACCCGAACGCCCGGCCGCATCTCGGCTCGGCCTACACCACCATCGTGTGCGATGTGATGGCGCGCTACAAACGCATGTGCGGTTATGACGTGGCGTTTCTGACGGGCACCGACGAGCACGGTGAAAAGCTTCAGAGGGCCGCCGATGCGGCGGGCATTCCCGTGGAGCGCTTTGTCGCCGAAAAACGCGAGTTGTTCAAAAACCTCTGGAGGACGCTCGGAATTCCCGAATATAGCCCGAAGCATCCCGCCGGCTATCGTTTTGTCCACACGTCGCAAAATCCCGACCACGTGAAGTCCGTCCACTGGATGATTCGCCAAGCGCAAAAGGCCGGCTACATTACAAAAAAGAAATACGAAGGCCGCTACTGCATCCACGATGAGCGCTACGTCTCTGACAGCACGGAACCGGCCAATTGCGATATCTGCGGTCGCCCGGCCGAACTCATCAGCGAGGAGAATTACTTTTTCAGATTGTCGGCCTTTCAGGATCGGCTGCTAAAGCTCTACGAAGAGCATCCCGAATTCGTTCGCCCCGATTTCCGCATGAATGAAGTTAAAAGCTTCGTCAAAAGCGGCCTGCGCGACATTTCCATCAGCCGCCGACGACTGAAGTGGGGCGTGCCTTGGCCGGATGATGCCGAGCAGGTCGTTTACGTCTGGTACGACGCGCTCACGAGTTATTTGACGGGCATTGGCTTTCGCGGGCTTGAAGCGACCGACCCGAATTCCGATTTCTACAAATATTGGATGGACCCGAACGCCGAGCGCGTCCACATGATTGGCAAAGATATTTTGCGCTTCCACGCCGTCTATTGGCCGGCATTTCTGATGGCCGCAAACGACGCCTTGCCGCAAGACAAGCGCCTGCCCTTGCCCACCACCATCTTCGCCCACGGCTGGATTTATTACGAGCAGGACAAGATGTCCAAGTCCAAAGGCAACGTCGTCTATCCCGAGCCTATCGTCGAGGCGCTCAATTCCTTCGGCGCCCCCGGCAACGACGCGCTGCGCTATTATTTGTTGCGCGATACGCCCCTCGGCCAGGACGCCAGCTTTTCCTATGAGGGATTGATTCAGCGCTACAACTCCGACTTGGCGAATGGTCTCGGAAACCTTGCCAGCAGAACGCTGACCATGCTGCATCAGTTGTGCGAGGGAAAGGTGCCTAGGCGGATTGGACCGAGCGAGGCCCAGGGCGCGGTCCAGCTCATTCCAGCCTTTGCGGAGGCGTTTAGCCGACTGGACTTTTCAACCGGCCTTGCGTCGGTCTGGGCAATGATTTCGGAGGCCGACAGGCTGATTGTCCAAGTCAAGCCCTGGGAGCTCGCAAAATCAGGTTCCTTCGAGGACAAGGCGAAGCTGGAGGGGACCCTCTCTATGGTCGCGCAGTTCTTGCGGGTCGTGAGTGTCTTGACCTACGCGGTGCTCCCCGCGGCCTCGTCTGTTCTGTTTGGGTACTTAGGGGAGTCCGGAACCGTCGAGGGCGAGCGCATTGATGACAAGCTCAAGTTCCAACTTCTCGCATCCGACACGAAGGTCGCCAAACCCGAGCCCATTTTCCCTCGGCTCGATAAAGAAAAAACGCTGGCCAAACTTTACGAGCTTGCGGAAGCTGACCGAGTGCGCGAGCGGGCTGTAGCGCCGGTCCCGCCCTGGCGGGATCGGCGGCCGGCTGACGAATCCCGTACCAAAGGAGCGACCGTGGAACAGCAACCTGAACAAAAGCCGCCGTCTGCCGAGCCGGAGCCGCCCCGTGGCACGGGCTTCCAGCCCGTGAAGCAACACGCGGCCAAGATGGCCGCGCCCCAAGCGCCGACGCCGGCCGACCAGAAAATCTCCATTGACGACTTCGCCAAAGTCGAAATGCGCGTTGGCGAAGTCATCGCCGCCGAGCGCATCCCGAAGGCCGACAAGTTGCTCAAGCTCCAGGTGGACATTGGCACGGAAGTTCGGCAGGTGTGCGCGGGCATTGCGGAATACTACGAGCCGGAAAAACTCATCGGCCGAAAAGTCGTGGTGGTGACGAACCTCGCTCCCCGCAAGCTGCGCGGCGTGGAATCGAACGGCATGATTGTGGCGGCGTCGGTCGAGCCGGAGGGTCGCCCCGTCCTCGTGACGTTCCAAGAAGACGTCCCCAAAGGCGCCCGGCTCAAATAAATCAGCCAAGCCTTCAAGGCTGATTCTTCCGTCGTCGCGCCGTCTCCTGTTCGCATGAACCCTTGCCTTCTCGACGCTCACTGCCATTTGGATGACGCCGCTTTTGACGCCGACCGCGAGCCTGTCATTGAGCGGGCGCGCGCTGCCGGGCTGAAATATCTGGTGGCCGTGGGCGGCGGCCGCGGCCCGGATGAACTCGACGCGAGCCTTCCGCTCGCGGCCCGCTTTGATTTCATTTATGCGACCGTGGGCATTCATCCGCACGACGCGGCGCGGGTTGAGCCGCGCCATTGGGATCGGTTGCGCCAGGCGGCGCGCGCGCCCAAAGTCGTCGCCCTCGGCGAGATGGGTCTCGATTATCATTACGACCATTCGCCGCGCGACGCGCAGAAAAAAGTCTTTGCCGCGCAACTGGAAATCGCCCGCGAAGCGGCACAGCCGCTGGTCATTCATTGCCGCGAGGCTTGGGGCGATCTGCGTCAGCTTTTGGACGGCTGGGCGGCCACGGGGCTGGGCGGCATCTTGCATTGCTTCACCGGCAGCCTCGACGACGCCCGCACTCTTTTGGACATGGGCTTTTTGATTTCCTTTGCCGGCAATCTCACTTTCAAAAAAGCTGAAGACCTGCGCCGCGTCGCGCAGGCGGTGCCGTGCGACCGTCTGCTGAGTGAAACCGACAGCCCTTACCTTGCGCCCGAGCCGCACCGCGGCCGGCGCAATGAGCCCGCTTACGTCCGCGCCGTCACGGCGACGCTCGCCCGCCTCCACCGCCTCGACGAGGAAGCGATGGCCGACAAGATTCTGCAAAATTTCGATGCATGGCTTCATCGCCGACGCTCGGCGCCGTAAGGCTGGTTCCGAGCGGTCGGCGAATTTTCTTGCGCTGAAAAGGACTTTTTCATTATCCTGAGATTTTCTGATTCAATTCCCAGGGAGGCGCTCCATGGCGGGAGAGAAGATTGGATTCTACGGTCACGTGCGTCAATACCATAACCTCAAGGATGAAATTGACCACGCCCTCCACGAGGTTCTGGAGAGTGGAACGTATGTGTTAGGGCCGCAGCTCAAGCAGTTTGAAGAAGAATTGGCCCGTTATGCCCATCAGCGCCACGCCGTGGGCGTCAATTCCGGCACGGATGCGCTTTGGCTGGTTTTTCACGCGTTCGGCATCGGCCCTGGCGATGAAGTCATCACCACGTCGAACACTTTTTTTGCTACCGCCGAAGCCATCTGGCTGGTCGGCGCGACGCCGGTCTTCGTGGACATTGACCCCAAAACGCGCAACCTGGACCCTTCCCTGCTCGAAGCCGCCATCAGCCCGCACACCAAAGCCATTGTGCCCGTTCATCTCTACGGTCAGCCCGCGGACATGAGAGCCGTGTCGGCCATCGCCAAGAAGCACAACTTGCGGGTCATTGAAGATAACGCCCAGGCGCTCGGAGCGCGCGGCGCCGATTTCACCCTGGGCGAGTTGAGCGATGCCGTTTGCACCAGTTTCATCATTCAGAAAAATCTCGGCTGCTTTGGCGACGGCGGCGCTGTGTTGACCAACGATGAAGCCCTGGCCACCGCGCTGCGCCGGCTGCGCAATCACGGCTCGCTCAAGCGCTCGCATCACAGTCTCGGCTTCAACAGCCGCCTCGACGAAATTCATGCCGCCACGCTGCGCGTGAAGCTGCGCCATCTCGACGCCTGGAGCGACGCGCGCATCCGCCTGGCCCGGCAATACGACGGAGGCTTGGCGGGCACTTCGCTCCAGTTACCTTGGACGCTTCCCGGCTACCGCAACGTCTTCCATCTCTACGTCGTCGAGACCGATGAGCGGGACAGTTTGCAGGCTTATCTCGACTCGCGTGGCATCACGGCCCTCACGCACTATCCCATTGCCATTCATCAGCAGGAAAGCTTTCCGTGGGGCCGGCCGGCGCGCATTGCGGGCTCGCTAAAGCACACGGAACGCTCCGCGGCGCGGGTTCTTTCGCTGCCGATGTACCCGGAGTTGACCGAGGCCGAAGTGAACCGTGTGATTGAGGCCATCGTCGCGTGGGATAAAACTCAGGCAGGCAAGGCTCAGAAAGTGGCGCGTTAAATCGTAGCACGGAGGAACCGTCGCGGGGCTCGGTTATTTGCGCGCCGAACGTTTCCGCCCAGAGGCCACAACGGTTCTCGAGCCCTGTGCGTTAAATCCTTTTAAGTCGGAACGGCTCCGCAGAGGGGAACCAAAAACTTCGCTCCGGGAGCAGCACCCGCGAGCTTGCGCGAGGAACCATGAGCGGACACAAAAAGTACACCGTCGTGGTGGCGGGCATGGGCAAGCGCGGCAACCATCATGCCGACGCTTTTATGAAAAACGGCCGCTTTGAGATTGTCGGCCTTTGCGACATTGACCGCGCGCGGTTGGACGCCGCCGCCAAGAAGTTCGGCGTCTCGGAGACCAGCACGGACGCCGCCTCGCTGGTCAAGAAAACCCGCCCGGACGTCTTCTGCTTTTGCACGCTCCCCGACCTCCGCCTGCCGCTGATTCGCGCTGGCGTCGAAGCGGGCGCCCGGTTGATCGCTTACGAAAAGCCCACCGCGCTTTCGACCAACGAAGCCCTCGACATCATGCATCTGGTCCGCGAGGCGGGCGTCAAAACGGTTGTCAGCCATCAGCATCGCTACGGCGCGCACTATAAGAAGGTCAAGGAAATCGTCGCGAGCGGCGCGCTGGGCCGCGTCCATACCGTCTATGGCACGGCCACCGGATGGATGATGCACATGATGACGCACCTGATTGACTATATTCGTTGGTTTAACGATAACGCCGAAGCCGAGTGGGTCGTCGGCCAGGCCCACGGAAAGTCGAAGCTGACGGATAATCATCCTTCCCCCGATTACGTCGCCGGCCTCATCCAATTTTCCAACGGCGTGCGGGGCATCGTCGAGTCGGGCGACGGCGCGCCCGACGTCCCCGAAGTGGAATACTGGTGGCGCAAGTGTCGAATCGGCGCGCAAGGCACGGAAGGCTTTGCCGAAGTTCTCACCGGCGGCGGCTGGCGCGCCGTCACGCGCGATGGCGTGCTCTCGGGCCCAGGCGGCATGGATTATGAGCACGACATGGGGCCTTACGTTCAGGAAATGGTGGATTGGCTGGATGATGAATCCAAGGTTCATCCTTGCAACGGCGAGAGCGCCTACAAGGACCTCGAAATCATGATGGCCATCTGCCGCTCCGCCGTGCAGCGCGGAAAAGTGAAGCTGCCCCTCGGCCCCGGTGAGCCGGAACTTGAAGCGCTCGCCAAATCGCTCCCTGCCTAGCTGACAAATCGCTCCGCTGTGGGGGTTGGTCCGGGGGCTTGCCGTGCGGCCGTGCTGTCGAGACCTGAAGCTTCCCGGGCGCGAGCAGCGGGAGGCACGAAGGCAGGGGCCTGAGCGTTACTGGTGGCAAATCTGCCTTGGTCGGGGTAATGTATTCTTTCCCAAGGGGGGACTATAATGATTAGGGATGTCGCTGCACGGCACCGGCAACCAGTGGAGCCGACCGATGAGGAGGCTAGATATGCCACTCCCAATCCCTGACGTTCAGAACGAAGCCGAGGTGCGTGAGTATTTTGCTCGCCTAGAAAGGGACTACCCTGAGTTGATTGAGGCCATGAACGTGATGAACATCTCGTACCGCCAGTATTTGGAGGCGCTGTTGGCCCTCAGCGCCCAGACCTCTCTCTCGACCGGCTCCGCACTCCTCATGCTCTGATATGCCGAAAGCGACTTGGAACCGCATCCTTGATGAGTTGACGCTTGCTGTTTTGCAAGACCAGCAGGCCCCACCGCAGCCCGGACAGCCCGGGCATGCGGACCGATATCGGCGACTCAAAACCGCTGCCGTCGAACAGGTTACGAAGCGCCCCCTGGTCATCTATGCGAGCGCTTGCACGTCCCCTGGCAAGCCCGTCCCGCCGGAATGGCTGATGATTGACTTCAGCGACAAAATCGGCTTCAAGACCGTCACCGAGAACATTGAGCCTCCAAATCTGGATGTCTTGGTCCACAGCCCTGGCGGGATTGTGGAGGCAGCGGAATCCATCGTTCACCAGCTGCGGGCGAGGTTCACAAGTGTCCACTTCATAATTCCTTCGTTCGCGAAAAGCGCGGCGACAATGCTCGTGATGTCTGGGGACGAAATTCTCATGGACAGGGATGCAGAGCTCGGTCCTATTGACCCGCAAATGCGGACTCAGAACGGATTTTCGCCAGCCGAAGCCATCCTGGAGCAATTCAGGAAGGCCCAGGATGAGTTAAAGGAAGACCCATCCAAGATCCAAAGCTGGTTGCCGATCCTCGCGCCGTTAGGCCCCTCACTGCTGATTGATTCTCAGCACGCAATCAATCTGTCGAAGGAGATGGTCGCACAGTGGACGCGAACTTACATGTTCGCCAACGACCCCGGAGCCGTGAACAAGTCCGAGCAGATATCGAGGTACTTGTCGGACCATTCGGCCTTCAAGTCCCACGCCCGAGCGGTGAAGATTGCCGACCTCTTGTCAAATGGCGTCAGGGTGGCGGACACGAGGTCCAACCCCGCGCTTTACAAGGCCGTGGATGAGCTCTACTGCTGCCTCGACGTTCTCTTTGCGAACTCCACAGTTTACAAACTATTTGAAAACAGCATCGGAGATGCGTTGATCCGTCAGGCGCCGTCTCCAATACCGTCTTCGCCCGTCTTGCGGGGCCCCCAACTGCCCTCGCCCACGCCCCCCAACCCTACGCCACCTAAACCATAGGCGAGTGACCGGCGCCTTCCAGTCCGCCCTCCACGCGGGGGGCCGAGACTGCGGTGGAAACCGTCCCTAGGCGATTTGATCGGCTGCGGCGAAGCGGCCGCGGCCCATCCGTGCGCAGTAAGGTCAGGGCAGGGAGCAGGCGATGCGGGCCTGCAGGTCGTGTGCATCGGAGCTTCCCGTTCCAGGGTTGGCCTAAGTCACCCGCGGGTAAGGTACAATGGCCTGCTATGTCGCGGATGATGGAAGAAATCCTGGAGCAGCCGCGCGTGCTCGAACGCGCGTTGCGGGCGGAGCTCGACCATGCCCGCAACTTCAAGCAGTTTTGCGCTCGGCAGAATTTCCAATTGATTGTTCTGGTGGCGCGGGGCACCTCGGATAACGCCGCCCTTTTTGGTCGCTACCTGATGGAAATCACGACGGGCATTCCCGTCTCGCTCGCCGCCCCTTCCGTCCACACGCTCTATCACGCCCGACTCAACCTTCGCCGGGCGCTGGTGATTGGCATTTCGCAGTCGGGCGAAGGCACGGACATTAACCTGGTGCTTCAAGCGGCGCGCCGCCAGGGCGCCTGCACGGTCGGCATCACTAATGAGCGCGACTCGGCGATGGCGCGCTTGGTGGATGAGGTGTTCTTGGTGCGCGCCGGACATCAGCGTTCCGTCGCCGCCACCAAGACTTACACCGGCCAACTCCTGATGCTCTACCTTTTGGCCTCCACGTTAGGTCCCAAGGTCACGCTGGAGGCGGTCAGCGAGATTCCCGGTCACGTGCGGCAGGCGCTTCATCTCGAACCCGAAATCCGCGAGCTTGTGGAGCGCTATCGTTACATGCGCGAGTGCGCCGTGGTGGCGCGCGGGCTCAACTACGCCAACGCCTTCGAACTGTCGCTGAAATTGATGGAAACCTGTTACGTGGTCGCCGAGCGCTTTTCCGCCGCCGACTTTCTCCACGGACCCATCGCCCTCGTCGAGCGCGATTTCCCGATGATCCTCTTCATGCCGCCCGGCAAAGCGTTTGCGGAAATGAAGCGCTTGGCCACGCGCCTGGGTAAGCTGCGCGCGGAAACCCTGGCCATCTCCTCGGCGGAAGCCAAGCTTCCGCCCGTCACCCGCGCCCTCCGCATTCCGGCCTTCATTCCGGAACTTTACAGCCCCATTCCCTACATCGTTCCGGGCCAGCTTTTGGCCGCCTTGCTCGCCGAGGCCAAAGGCATTGACCCCGATCGCCCGCGCTCGCTCAAAATCGTCACCCGCACCCGCTGAAAAACGCTTCGCCAGCCGTTGGCGCTATGCAAGGCTCAAGAGTCGGAAAGGGTGCTGCGGTATCGCGCGGAGTCGCTGTCCTGATGTTGACGCGCGGCGCTTGGCCCGCGAGGAGGCGTGCCGCCGCGCCCAACCCGCGGAGGGATGACGCTACGAGGAGCGGAGTTGCAGTTCCTTGCCCGGCTTGAAGCGCACGGCCTTGCCCGGCTGGATCTGGACCACTTGGCCCGTGCGCGGATTTCGTCCCACGCCTGTCTTGCGCGCTTTGACGTTGAACACTCCGAAGCCCCGCAACTCGATTCGTTCGCCTCGCGCCAGCGCCTTCTTCATGGAATCGAAAATGGTCTCGACGGCGATTTCGGCTTTGACCTTGGAAAGCCCTGTCCGATTGACGACTTCGTTCACCAGATCCAGCTTAATCACCCTATCCTCCTCGAATCGCTGGACTTCATCCTAAAGACCGCTTTAGTGATTGTCAAGTTTGGCGCGCTCGACTATCATTCATCGGGTCCCTAAGCGACCCCATCAAGTCGCGGCCGTGCCCGCGCTTCTCTAATTGAGGTTGAGCCCATGTCGGTTAAAAGTGATCGCTGGATTCGTCGCATGGTGAAAGAGCACGACATGATCCATCCCTTCGCGGAAAGCCAAGTTCGGGAAGGCGTCATTTCCTACGGGCTTTCCTCTTACGGTTACGATCTGCGCGTGGCCGATGAGTTCAAAATCTTCACCAACGTCAACAGCACCAT
>JAKASC010000053.1 GCA_021828245.1 Acidobacteriota bacterium | reverse complement strand
CGGGAATATTCAGCAGAAAGGTTCCGTTTTTGCTGACCGTATCCACCAGCCAATGAATCACCTGACGGGGATGCATGTAACCCCCGTACGGCCCCGGCTGGTTGAACAAAGCGCGCTGATAGTGCCACTCGCCGATGCAGGTCTCGGATTGCCAGGGATAAGGCAGGATTTGAGCGGCCAGGCCACGCTCGATATCGGCAACCACGGCTTTGGCAAGATGCGGTGGGACCTCTTTGATGGTGATGACGCCTTCCATTTTGCCGCCGTTCAACGCCAGATTGTGATTGTAGTAATAGGCACCGATGTTCATTCCGCCCCAGCCGAGCGGGAAAAGCGGGTTGTCAAAATAAAGCAAATCGGGGTTGTGCTGATCCACCAAGTCACGGGTGCGATCATAAAAGTTTTTGACGTAGGAAACGTCCGGCAATGCATCGTGGGGGTGCTTGACGCTGTAAAGCTGCTGAGGGTCGAAGCCTTCCCACCACTGACGCTTGCCTTCCGCCAGCGTCAAACGGCCGTCATAAGGGACGCCGGCCAAGGGGCCGGAAGCGTCAGCGCCGTGACTGGTTTGGAACCACCACCAGTTGCGAGCCTGGTGGACGGTCACGCCAAAGCGCAGATTGCGCTTCCGCGCTTCCGCCGCCCATGTGCCGATGACGTCGCGATGCGGGCCAATATTGACCGCGTTCCAGGGGTGATGTTTGGAATTCCAGGTGTCAAACCCATCATGATGATTGGCCAGGGCGACAAAGAACTTGGCGCCGGCGCGGACATACAGATCCATCAATTCGGCGGGTTCCCAGTTGAGCAACGTCCACTGGGCGCACAGGTCTTTGTAGCCAAAACGGGAGGGAGGGCCATAATGGGCCAACTGGAAGCGGTTTTGCCTGGAGCCCTGTCGGTAGAGGTTACGGGCATACCAGTCGCCGTCTTCAGGAACGCACTGTGGGCTCCAGTGATTCCACAGGCCGAACTTGGCGTCGCGATACCATTCGGGACACTCGTACTGAAGCAGCGAATCCCACGTGGCCTTGTACGGGCCATCGCCCGCCAAATCCGGAATGGGCGAAATCATGGGAACGCCGTCGTGCGATCCTCCGGGAACCGGCAACGCCGGCGGATTCCCCCAGCCCGTGGGTCTCCAGTCCTGGTCATTCAGATGTTCGGAAACAATGCGACCGTTCCGCAAGGCATAAAAGACACGCTGGTGCGCCGGCGTCGCGCAAAATTGAGCGTAGTCTTCGGTGTAACGGTCAAAGCCGGGCGCAATCGCCGAGGCGCCAGCCTGGCCCACGTCACTGTTCGCCGCGTCTTGAGGTGCAGAACCTAGCTCGGCTGCTTTGGCGCCCGGCCATGACCAGGCCGCGGATTGAGCGGCCAAACCGCCCAAAATATGGAAAAACCTGCGTCGTCTCATCGCCCTACCTTCGCCTCCTTAAAAAGTATTCGGGCCGGCAAAAGACCGTGCCGTGCCCTGCCCCGCGCAGCGAAAGGTTCCGACCACCAGCCGCGGTCATCCATCACACTTGACGATGGAGGCGCTGTCTATTTCATGGCCCGCCGGGCTATTCGGTCCACTCTCGTCAGCGAAGGGCCAGTTAACATTGAGCCACAGCTCCTTCTCGCGCACGGTAGCGGGCACCTTATCAATGCGCAGATTTTCCAGCCAATGAACGCCCGTCTTGCCCGCCACAAGGATGTCCTGGTCTCCGTCGCCGTCAATGTCCGTGACGATGACCTGCGTGCCAATCTCCGCCGTCCCGTTGTAACTCACCGGGAAGCGAGTGAACGTGCCACGGCGGCGGTTGATCTTGTAGTAAAAGATGCAGAGCGGATCGTAGAGACCGGGGTCGGGGTCGCCACGATAACGCTTGCCGGTAATGAGCTCGGGTTCGCCGTCGCCGTCAATATCCGCCAGCTTGAGGGCGTGAGCCTCCGAGAACGAGTTGTCAATGATGTGGCGCTTCCAGCTCCGCTTCCCGTTCACTTTCCGCTGCTCGAGCCAGTACAAGCCGAAGCTGTGACCATGACCGTAGATGATGTCCATCTTCCCGTCGTCATTGACATCGTAGCCGAGGATGGGGAAGCCCGCTTCGCCCAACTCCCACTCCGGATGCCAGCGCCACTGATCGCGGTCGGCATCCACATTTTCCAGCCAGCCGTGAATGGAGAGCAGGTCCGGCTTGCCGTCGCCGTTGATGTCCGCCACGCCCACGCCGTGGCCATCCACCGCTTTGCCGCCGACGTAGTGGACCACGGGTTTGGGTCCCGCGAAGTTAATCCAAATCAGGTTGGACGGCGCGTAATGGGCAAATGCGATGTCCGGCTTGCCGTCGCCGTTGATGTCCGCCTGCACGCCGCCTTCCGTCGCCCGAGAGTGGCAGATGAGGTGCCGATTCCAGAACACATCGGCCTTCTGAGGGTTCTCGTACCACCAGATGCCGTCCGTCTGCCAAGCCGCCGTCACCAGATCCATCGCCCCGTCGTGGTTGACGTCATCCAGAAATTGAATACAATCCGCCACAAACTCAATTTTGGTTTGATTGGCAATGTGAAACGGCCAAACGCTGATGTAGCGGAATTGGTGACGTTTCCATTGGGTATGGTCGGGTCCGGGATTCTCATACCAATAGGCGCCGCTGATAATATCGGGCCGGCCGTCGCCGTTCATGTCCAGCACCGAAATCGCTTCAGCATGATCCGTTCCCAGCCGGTGCGATAGAAAGATATCCGCACGGCGCGAGACCGGCGTGACCACGCTCGACTGACCCGCCGCGCCTGCCGGATCCGCGCGCAACTTGCCGACCGCTGTTTGTCCGGATGCCGCAGCAGCCGCGGCCCATCCCGCTGCTAAGAATTCACGACGACGCATAAGCCTCCTTTTGCTCCTCCAGGTAATCCTCGGTGCCTCTCGCCACTTCGCTGGGGCTGACTAGCCTATCATATTCCGCAGCCGGCCGCGCCAGCCATCTCATCTCGGCCGGCCTGGCCCCGACCCGCCAAATGATACCAGCGTCAAGGGTGTTGGGGAGAGAAAATCTGTATTGCCTTCGGGATGCGAGCACAGCCGGAGAGTTGAGGCGAAGCAGTGGGACTTTCCTATTTCATCTAAGCGGAAGGCTTGAATCGGAGAGCCGCCGAATTGATGCAATAACGAAGCCCTGTTGGTCGTGGGCCGTCGGGGAAAAGATGACCCAAGTGAGCGTCGCACCGTGCGCAGAGGAGCTCCGTGCGTTGCATGGAAAAGCTCCGGTCAATCTCCGTCGCAATTCGCTCGGCATCGAGCGGGGCCCAAAAGCTTGGCCAGCCGGTTCCGGAATCGAACTTGGTTTCCGAACTGAATAATTCCGCCCCACAGCAGACACAACAATAAATGCCCGCCTCGTGCTGGTCCCAGTATCGCCCGGTGAAAGGAGGCTCCGTTCCCTTCTGCCGCGTCACCGTGTACTCTTCCGGGGTGAGGGCGGCTTTCCATTCCTGATCGGTCTTCTTCACCTTCTCAGCCATCATGAACTCCGCCTCCTTCAATCATCATACCACCGCCATCGGCGAGTGAGCCGTTGCGATAGATGAGCAAGCCAAAACATGTTCTGTTGCGTCAGCCGAGTCCAGCGGCCCATGACTCCACTTCGGCATCGCCCGGCGCCGGAGGCTGACCGGAGCTGAACCGCAAAGGAGCCGGTTCGCGAACCCCGATGGCATGGTAGGCCTGGAGGGATTCGAACCCCCGACCCGCGGTTTAGGAAACCATTCCCGCCCCGTTCCTTCTGTTCGGATTCAAGCGTATTCTGCGAATTACGATGACCTCATTCGGCCCTCTTAACCCAATTCGGACGCGAATATGCACCCCAAAATGCACCTCAAGCAGGAACGGTTTTTGCGACACTATCCCTAAACGTGCCGATTGGCTCAGGGTTTCCAAAACGGATCTCCCACATCACTGATTGCTTCGAAGTGAACGCACTCCATATTTCTCGCAACTGTCAGCCTGCTATCCCGCTCCAAAGTCAATCCGTCGCCATCATACCCAAGAAATCCTATCCCGCTATTGATACGACACCAGGGCGTGAACATTTGAACGAATATCCCGACTGCTGTGGATGCAAGGACCCCATTCGGCCACACAACCTGCGGATTGGCTCCCGCTTCACCGTAACGACGCCCCTCATCATCTAAGTCCTTTTCTCGGATAAAACCGACGCAATTAAAGCAGGGCTCGCCGGGCATTGATAGTACCACCTGACCTGAGATGGAATACGGGTCACCTCGGTGTACATCCATACCGATATCTATGAGGGGAATCATCGCTCGACGGCAGCTCTCTTCAAGTTGCCTGCGTCTGCCAAACCCGTCGAGACATCCGAAAATGACATCGCAGGCCCGCAGGGAAGCCAAATCACTTTGCCATTCCGCTTGAATCGCCCAGACCTCGGCGTAGGGATTGATGCCCTTTACCATTCGTTCTGTCACGGCGACCTTGGGCGTCCCTGACACAGCGTCCGCGAAAGTCGCGCCGACGGTCCGGTTCAAATTCGGAAACTCAATGTAATCGGGGTCGAACAACGCAAAGTGCCCAATACCTAAATACGCCAATTGCTGCGCGACATGCGATCCGCCACCTCCAAGTCCGGCAATGCCTGCGCGAGCAGTCTGAAATACTCCTTGCGATTGCTCGCCCAAGAAACTCTGCCGACTGAAACGGCTATCCATCGAATCCCCCGAGGAACCGCACCGGCAAACCAACGGAGGTGATCTTGCGTATCCTAATGGGCCTCTCCTTGTGAGGGTACCAACACAGGCCAGCGGCCCCGTCCGCGCTCAACACGAGCACGCCATGAGGTAGCTCGGGCTTAACATTCCAAAAGTCCGGTACAAACCTACGTGCTTCGCGAAGATCGGTTTCACTAAACCAGGGTGGGCCACTGTGGTCATGCAGGTGAACGTGGAACATTGCGGCTTCGTTTGTGAGCGCAAACTGCATTGCAGCCCGCAAAGCGTCGGCGTTGAAGAAGCATCCATAGCGAGGGTCATCAATATACCAGTCATCCTGCAGTCTGATGTAGGTGTGAGCGAGAACCAAAATCCCGCTCTTATATGCGCTCACTTTACACCCAATGAACCCAGCCCTTTCAGCGGCGAAGGCATGAGGCCGACGAAGGTCAGCCAGTATTTCCCCAACCATTGCCGTTCTGAGTTTGAAATGGACCTTCATCGAAATGCCTTCAAGTGCTGCGCCAGAATCTCAATCGGGCGCGGACTCGCCTCAACTCTCCACGAGTACGCAAACCAATTCCGTTGCAGAATAGTCACATTCACCGCATTCCAATTGACTCCATTTTTCGACGACACCTTCTGCGCGAAGTACAGCCTTGTTGAATAGCCGTCGCGCTCATCGAGGCAAAGCAGGGCGTCCACAACATTCGGTGTGCACCCCTCCGGCAATTTAAGTCCCACAAGCAGGACGTATTTCTTTCCGAACTCCGTGAATTCCTTCGCCTCTTGGCATAGCTGCATGAGTTCGTGCAAGTCGGTTTCAGTCGCCATGCGACGACCCACCGCCTCGGACGTGGCTCACGAACACCTCGCCCCCGCGAATATGGATCTTCGAGTTGTCGTCCAAGGCCACGAGGTTTCCACCCACAACTTGCTCAAGTTCTCGCGACGGATCGACACCGAGAGCTGCCTTCAATTGCGATACAACATATTCACGGGCTTGAATTTCCACAGTTCTGTTGTCTATCGTTACTGGCACCTTATGCCCGATTCCTTCTTGATCGGCTGCTTGCACTTGTTGATGTTCGCTCACGTGCGGCTCCTTTCAATTGAGTTGCGAAAGGGGCGAGAGGCTCCTTATCGCCCAAGAGAAGTTCTCTTGTGCGATAATTATTCCTCAGCACGAAGCCTCTTGTCAAGGAGAACGTTCTTGTATACGATAGTCACCGCTTGTAGTTGGCGTTAATTCAAGAATGAGGAGGATTAATGGCAGAACGCATCGACATCGCCCGGCTCGGTGAGCGACTCCGGCGGGTACGAACTCGGCGCGAATTGACTCTGCGGCAGGTAGCCGATGCCACCAAAATCAGCATTCCAACTCTGTCTCGAATCGAACGGGGCGGCGCAAATGAAATAGAGAGCGACACTCTTCTCGCACTCTCGGAATGGCTGGGTGACCCAGTTGAATCGCTTGCCGACAAGCGCATGCCGCGGCCGCCGGGAAAGAAGGAGTCAGACGCCACACCTGATGTCGTGGAACTGTATTTGCGAGCGGACAAGAAACTGGACAAAAAGACTGCCAGTGCGCTCGCCAATATGTTTCGGACGGCCTACGATACCCTTGTGGAACAAAAGGAGAAATGAGTTTGTTTCTGCCTTTCAGCAATCGGGCCAAGCAATGGGAGCCTCACGCGCTCGCGTTGCGGAAACTTGCCCGAGTCCAGGCCTGCGGACTTCTTGACCCGTGGCAACTGGCAACTAAAGTGGGGCTTCGGGTGTTGGATGGCCGTGAAGCCATGGATCTCCTGACGGAAGAGGATCGTAGACACCTCCGATACGAAGCAAACCACGAGTGGTCAGGAGGCGTTTACCCAAAGCCCCTCCCCGACGGCAGCTTCCTCTGCATTCTGAATCCGAATCACAGTCGTCGAAGATGCAAGATCACGCTCATGGAGGAAATCGTTCACACGTATCTCAAGCACGTACCCTCCAAAGTTATGCTTGAAGGCGACGGTTTGCAATTTCGAGATTATGATGGCGACCAGGAGAAGGAAGCTTACGGGATCGGAGCCGCTGCTCTATTGCCCTGGGCGGCCTTCTATTCGTCCATAAACTCCGGCCAGAGCATTGAGGCAATGGCGGAATTGTACGAAGTCACAGTCCAGTTGATCGAATATCGAATAAAAATCACGGGCGCCTACAAATTCTTTCGGTCGCGCCAACGCTAGCAGCTTACGATTTCTGAAGCTATCGGAATTGACCACCGGCTGAAACACCCCGGTGGCGAGAATTACTTTGCCGGGCCCTAGATATTGTGGTAAACGTTAAATCTCTGGACTTTACGACCCTGCTACCATGGATATTGATGCCAGCAAGCTTGCGCAGGTTTTTAAGGATGCCTCGCGAGAAGGGATTTTGGAGAAGCCCTTCAGGGACGAGGTGGAGAAGCACCTTCTTTCCCTTGCCGCAGAATTAAAACTCGATCTCAACCCACACAAGGAAGTAACCCTCGGCAGCGGCGTAGCGCAAAGGTAGCCGCAGTTTGGCTTCCTTTGCGGCTCTTGACGTGGGATTCGCGGTGGCGTGCGACTCGGTGGGCGCGAGGTATGAGGGGCAGCCATACCACACCTGTGCTGCCGGCGCCTCGGCCTCTTCCAGCCGCGTCACCAGCGGCCTCCCGCCACGAATGAGCCACCGGGCAGGCGCAAGCCCGGCCGTCACGTGGCCACGATGAACTGGCGTAGGGGCAACCTTGAGGTCGCCATCGCTTGCCGCGAATGAGCCACGTGGCGGGTTCGAGCTGGCGGCCACGGAGCCATTGGCAGCCTCAGCCAGGAGCCGCCGCGCAACCCATCACCGCGAAGCCTCACTCGTCGGTCGCGCTCCGGCCGCGGTCGTATAACAAGCCTTTTTCTCCCCAGCTTGCCACCGCGACCCTAAAGTCGCCCGTCGGCGGAATTTCGACTCACGCCGCAAAATAGGCCGCTTCTCCCTCGGCGTGCGCCCGCACGCCCGAACGCCTCGAACCCCGCCCGCCTCACGGAGCGCCCATCCCCCAGCCTATCACCCCAAAATGGGACAATTGGGACGTTTGGGACAGAATTTTGTAAAATTTTATAACAGTTGTGTTATCAATGAATTACTTAAAATTCGCGGGCCGTCAGACCTAGGTTTTTGCGCGTTTTTGTCGCCTTTCGATACACTCGGCAAAACTTGCTCGAAATTGACCTATTCCCCAATCCCTTGCGCCATGAAGCCGCCATCCACCGCTATGAACGCCCCGGTCACAAAGCTCGCGCTATCCGAAGCCAGAAAAATAGCCGCGCCTTTAATCTCCTCCAACTGCCCAAAACGTTTCATGGGCGTGTGAGAGAGAATGGAATCCCGCCGCGCCGGGCGATGGATAAGAGCCGTGTTGAGCGGCGTTTCAAAAACACCCGGAGCAATTGCATTGACCGTGATGTTGTACTTGGCCCATTCGGCCGCCAGGCATCGAGTGACGGAAGCCACGCCGCCCTTGCTCGCGGCGTACGCCGTGACTTCGTGCGCACTCAGAAACGACGTGATGGAAGCAATGTTAATGATGCGCCCGTAATTTTGCTCCTTCATGACTCTGCCCACCAACTGACAGGTGTTCCAAGTGCCCGTTAGGTTGATGGCCATCATCTGCTCCCATTGTTGTTCCGTAGCGTCCAAGGACGGCACACGAAGATTGATGCCCGCCGAGTTCACCAAGATATCAATGCGCTGCAAGGCCGCGCGCATCTTTTCGATGACCGATTGAATCTGGTCGCGACGCGTGACGTCGGCCGTCAGCTCCAGCGATTGCTTGCCCAAAGCTCGTATTTCCGCTGCCGCCACTTGAACCTCGCTGACGCGACGGCTGACCGGAACGACGTCCGCGCCGGCCTGGGCCAAGCCGACCGCAATGGACTTTCCGATTCCGCTGGTTCCTCCAAAGACCAGTGCTTTCTTGCCATCTAAACTCAGACCTGCGTAAGCCATGGTGAAAGTCCTCAAAGTAATTTGAAGCCTTGGCATGCGTGAGAGCGCCTTCTCATTTCAAGCTCGCAGGTGCTCTGCCAGCCAGACAACGTAACGCGAATTGCGACGCTGAACTTCCTGCACTAATTCTTCCGGCAATTCATCAAGTTTTTCCTTGAAAAAGCGAGAGTCGCCATCGGGCGAGTGAAGGTCGCGGCTTCCGACCATGTTGCCCAACCAAAAAACAAGGAACAGATTGCCGTCCACGCGGCCGTGTGAAGAGTTTCCCAAATTAAACTCCCGGCCCAAGGCGCGATACGTGGCAGCTAGCTCGCTTTCATGACCGAATAGGCCGCGAGCAGCAAACTCATTGGCGCGATGGACCATCCTTTCAAAGAGTTGACGCCAAGGGGAATTTGCGGGCTGGCGGGCCAAAACGTCAAACAGTTGAAGTTGAAGCTCGCCAGAAATTTTGTAATTTACGCGCCCCTGGGTGGCCCTTCCAATCACCTCCAGGACTTCAGGCTGCTTTCCGCTGCCGGAGTGAATGCTCAGGGTGGCGTCGAAACTTCGGGCGACGGCAGCCAGCTCGGCGACGCGTGCGGCCAGTTCGTGCAGCGGCTGTCCCTGAAAATCCCTTGCCACTCGAACCTCCAGCTCCGGCCACATCTTACCCTTGGCGTAATCCCTGAGACCGACACCCTGCGCCTCCGTCGTTTCCAAAGCCACAGGATAGGCCTGACGCTTCTTGAACCCAAGATTGGGCGGACAAAGTTGAGCGGGACGTCCCCGCGCCTTGAGCCATTGCATGACGAAAATCATCTCTTGGGGCGTGGTCAGTGTGTCGGCTTCGTCAATGGATGGTTCGAAATCAAAGCCACCGTCCACGCCTGCCTCTGCTTTGACCCTTCGAATGTAATCGTAAAGGTCCTCGTTCAGCTTCAGGCTCTGGCCAAATTTAACCGCCAGACGGATGATTTCGGGCTGGCTCAAACGGTACTCGGCCTGGTCGGTCGCGAACGTTTGGGAGAACTCGCTCATTATCCAGCGCCGTTCAGAGTCTTGGAACAATTGCTCAAATCGTTCTAAAACCTTCGATTCGCTCCAGGGAGTGGGGTGACGCGGATCAGCCTCCAGCTCAAACAGGCGCGACGTGTCGGTCGTAAACTTGGTGTAGCCCACGGCGTGGCGAATGGCCGTTTTGGCGGCCTCGATTGAGCGGCTGATTTCCGCCGGCGTGCCGCCGGAGACGATAAAGTGGTCAGCCTCCGCCGTGTAGCCATCGCGCCAACCCGCGCGGATCGCCGCCCAGAGCCCTGCATGGTAGAGGTGCCGAATGGAAACTCTGGTGTGGCCAATGGCCGTGGGATCCTCACCGTCACGATCCTTGAGCGCTTCCTCGGTTGTCATCTCGCGGGTCGCCGAGAGCTGGACGGTGGATGCCATGTTGACGCCCAACCGATTCAAGACCTCACGGTAAGCATCGAAGACCGCGGGCAAACTTATTTCGGGGTGGCGATTCCCAGCCGCAACGGCCGGTTCCGCTTTTTGCGGACGAGGCAAGAAAGCCCGATCAACTTCTTCTACAAAGGCGCGGATATTCTCATAATCAGCCGTTCCAAAGGAGAAGACGTTCACGCTCATCGGCCCTGCCGAGGTGTGAACCGTGAAGGCATGAAGCGAATTGATGAACCGCTCCCGGCCGGGTTCACTGCCAGGCGCGAATCGCAAGAGAACAGGCTTCGGTTTGGGCTCAGCGAGAAGGTCGGCAGCCAGATAGAAAATGGAGGAGGTGGGCTCCATTGTTAAGGACGGCGGCCGAATGCGGACGCGCGTTGTTGGAAACGATTCCAAGTGCCGTGCCAGCCGCTCACGCGCTTCGGCATCGGCGAGGTGCCTCGCGGCGGTCTGGAGAACCGCCTGCGCAGCAGATCCCAGCTCATCGGCGATCGTCGTCGCGCTCATTATCCGTGCTCCTTCACTAAAATATGACCTGTCATTTTAGCGCATTCGATACCCCCGGGGACAAGAATATTGTCCCCCAACGTCAAGGCCTCGCTGGGCAGGCTCGGGTTCGGGAACGGTTCCAAACGGCTTCGGCGGGCAACCCTAATCCGGCAAGACGAAGTTCACGCCGCGCTGATCATTGAGCTTTTTGCTGGCAGCAAGGTTCAGGAGACTTAGAGGAATTTGTTTGGCTGTCTGATTTCCGAAAATCCAGAGGGTGTTTCCAAAGATAGCGTAATCGGTGGCAGTGAATTGCCGACCATTCCGAAATACAAAAACGGTGGGCAAAAGCTTTTCGACTTTGGGCGCAGGGTGCGCAGGGATGGAGCGGGCCCGAGGCATCAGTCCCTGGGACCTCTGATTGGACGCTTCTTCGTAATATCGCAGTTTCATAATTTCTCTCGTGAGTCGCCCCATCTGTCGGCGAAGCGTCCGCTCGCTGCGGGGTTTCGAAGCCGAAACAGGCTGAGCAGGCGGAGCGTCCCACGGTGAGTCCCACAAGTACGGAAACAACATCGGAGACCAGAAGACGGCGGAGAAGAAGAAGCTCGGCTCGTTATCATCCACATCGGTCGGTGGCGAGAAAGGTCGCCGGAAACCCGGCCCTGGCCGAGGGCCAAACGGCCGGCCCACGGCTGGGGACACGTTGCTGGAGGAGCCGATGGGAAGCGTCCACATTCGCGTCGTGTCAGGGAGACGGGGAATATTTCCAAACCCCTGAACCAGTTGCGTCGCGTTGGGTGAAAAAGGATGTTCGACGCTGGCTACTTGCGCGCTCACTATGGCGGGAAACCACACACCCGCCAAGAGTAACGCGCTGGCGAGCCACGCTTTCATAAAACGAACATATCACAAATCGCGGCCGTCGGCACAAAAATTAGATTGCCTCGGCATGCGCGCCCCCGCGAAGCCCCATTACTTGTCTTGGATTCTCTGCAAAATCGTCTGGGCTTCGACTTGCGCGATGTGGAGATAACGATTGTTCCGAGCGATCTGCCGAAGGATCGGCACCATGAGTTGCGGGTCCGTGAGGTTATGCTCGTAAA
>JAKASC010000052.1 GCA_021828245.1 Acidobacteriota bacterium | reverse complement strand
TCGTCTTCATCGAACTTCCCCAGACCCAGCACTTCGGCCCAACGCACCGCCGACAGCCGTGAACCCTGGTGGGCCACACGGGCCAACACCAGAAACAAGCCCAGTTTCGCTAACCGGCTGTGACCCAGCGCCGCCGCGACGCCCAGCCCTTCGGCCATCCGTTTGAGCACGAAGAGCAGTCCAAAGACCGGTCCCAGTTGAGGCGCCAGCGACAGATGAACGGCTTGGTCGAATTCGCCGCGCAGCAGGCGGCGCAGGGCCTCGATGCGGGCCGCAGGCCAGTGGGAGAGATTGACCAGGGTGCGATTCTTGACCTTGCCGTTCTGGCGGAACGACTCGCGCAGCAGGAGGGCGGGTGGGGAGTTGCGGTTGGGGATGGTCGCGATATACATGCCTTCTGTATATCGCAGATAACAGATGATATCAAGGATACTATTTCTGATACATGCCTACAAATGAGTTCCGAAAATCCACCAACCCCTTGCAATGCAACATGATCAACCCGATTGCTGGGGGAAGATCAGTCTAAGGAATCCACATGTCGCAAAATCTCTCATCCCCCGCGCAAGTTATTGGCCTGTGCTGCGGATTAAACCATGTGTGCATATGGCCAACTTCTCAGGAGTTTTTATGTTAGATTAACCATCGGATGCTTGATTTAATCTTTGTTCGCGAAAATCTGGAAAAAATTCGTCAAATGCTCCGCGACCGCGGCCTGACCGACCCGCTCACCGATTTCGAAGCGCTCGACCGCGAGCGGCGCAGCGTCATCACGGAGGCCGAGACGCTCAAGGCCCGCCGCAATAAGGTCTCCGATGAAATCGCCGTGCTTAAAAAGCAAGGGCAGGATGCGAGCGCGCTCATTCAAGAAATGAAGCAGGCGAGCGCGGAGATCAAGAGGCTGGACGAGGAAGCCAACAACCTTGACACTCAACTGCGCGCAGCATTGCGGCTGATCCCCAACATCCCTCACCCCACCGTCCCCATCGGCCGGGCTTCCGAAGACAACATGGAAATCCGTCGCTGGGGCGAGCCGCGCCCATTTGACTTCGAGCCGAAAGCGCACTGGGACCTGGGGCCGGCGCTCGGCATTCTGGATTTCGACCGCGCCGCAAAAATCTCCGGCGCTCGCTTCGCCGTTTATACCGGCGTCGGCGCCCAGCTCGAGCGCGCCCTCGCCAACTTCATGCTCGACCTGCACACCCGCGAGCACGGTTATTCGGAAATCCTGCCGCCTTTCATCGTGAACTCGGCAAGCCTTTTCGGCACCGGGCAGTTGCCCAAGTTCGCTCAAGACCTCTTCAAGCTGGAGAATTCCGATTACTGGCTCATTCCCACGGCGGAAGTTCCCGTCACCAATCTTTATCGCGATGAGGTGCTCGACGCCGAACAATTGCCGGTCAAGCATTGCGCCTGGACGGCGTGTTTTCGCAGCGAAGCCGGTTCTTACGGCAAAGACACGCGCGGCATCATCCGTCAGCACCAATTTCAGAAGGTTGAGCTGGTCAAATTCAGTTTGCCGGAAACGTCGTACGATGAGCTCGAATCGCTCACCCGCGATGCGGAGACGGTTCTCCAGCGTCTCAACCTGCCTTACCGAGTGGTCTCCTTGTGCACCGGCGATTTAGGCTTCAGTTCCGCGAAGACCTACGATCTTGAAGTGTGGTTGCCGTCGAGCCGTGAGTACAAAGAGATCTCCTCTTGCTCAAACTTTGAAGCCTTTCAGGCGCGCCGGGCCAATCTGCGCTTTCGCCGAGGGAAAGGCGGCAAGACCGAGTTCCTGCACACCCTCAATGGCAGTGGCCTCGCGGTTGGTCGCACGTGGCTGGCCATCATTGAGAACTATCAGCAAGCTGACGGTTCGGTGGTCGTGCCCGAGGCTCTGCGGCCATATCTGCATGGCCTGGAAGTGATCCGGCGGCCATGAGGATGGCGAGCCGCGGCGCGAGGGAAGTCTTGGGAAAGAAGAATTGACACAACGTATCCTTACGCCACAAAAACCTTTAGAAAAGACGGCCTCCAGCGCCCAAGGATTTTCGCATCTTTCACAAACAATTAGACTTATGAAATTTAACAAAATTCTGTCCCAAACGTCCCAATTGTCCCATTTTGGGGTGATAGGCTGGGGGAGGGGCGCTCCGTGAGGCGGGCGGGGTTCGAGGCGTTCGGGCGTGCGGGCGCACGCCGAGGGAGAAGCGGCCTATTTTGCGGCGTGGGTCGAAATTCCGCCGACGGGCGACTTTAGGGTCGCGGTGGCAAGCTGGGGAGAAAAAGGCTTGTTATACGACCGCCGCCGGAGCGCGACCGACGAGTGAGGCTTCTCGGTGATGGGTTGCGCGGCGGCTCCTGGCTGAGGCTGCCGATGGCTCCGTGGCCGCCGGCCTCGAACCCGCCAAGTGGCTCATTCGCGGCGGGTGGTGATGGCGACCTCAAGGTTGCCGCTAGGCCCGGTCATCGAGGGTCCGTGGCGGCCGGGCTTGAGCCTGCCAGGTGGCTCCTTCGTGGCGAGAGGCCGGTGGTGACGCGGCTGGAAGAGGCCGAGGCGCCGGCGGCACGGGTCTGGTATGGCTGCCCCTCATACCTCGCGCCCATCGAGTCGCACGCCACCGCGAATCCCACGTCAAGAGCCGCAAAGGAAGCCGAACGGCGGCTACCTTTGCGCTACCGTGCTATTTCAGGATGTCGTGAACCAAGCCGTCAATTTCCTCGAGCTCGGAAGCGAGCGCCTGGCGGACGGCCGTCCGCGCCCGGCCGATCGCGTGCGGCCCGCGTGTGTCCTCGAAGAGTTTTTTCAGGTCAGGGGTCATGTCTCTCGCCTTGTGCTCGCACGCCTCGGCAATTTCGGCCAGCCGCGCGTGCCGCTTGTCGCCTTCATCAAATTGTGGAATTGGCAGTTCAAGAACTTTCTTGCAGATGTGGCGTGGTCCCCAAAGGCCTTTTGCCTGCATCGGCTTCATTGTCCGGTCTACGGCGGGTGAGTTCAGAACTGCAACGATGTATCTGGCCTCGCCCCTGCTGTTCGTCTCGAAGTAAAAGCTCACATAGTCAGCTACGACTCCGCGAGCGCGGACCGCTTGCTCCCCCGAGCCAAACGCCGACTCGCTCCTTGCCACGGCGGCGGCGCAGAGATACGTGGCGGACATGGGATAGAGCACCACGTATTCTGCTTTTGGGTCTTGGTCGGTGAGTTTATTTCGGTAATTCAACCACTGCAGCGCGCTGCCGCGCTTGGCCTTTTCCTTCCGGCACTCTCTCCAGGTCGCTTCCGCCCGCTCGATCCACGCCGCGAGCTTGAGGAAGCCCTTGGCGCGGGCACGCTCGGCGTCGAGGAGTTGATAGCCTTGCGCATCCTCGACGAGGGGCAAAACGACGGGCCGGAAATCGAAATGGCCGAAGGGCAGCAGGTCGGTCGAGAGAAGCGTGGCGTAGAGGAACTCGGCCTCAATCGAGTCCTCAAAATGAGTACCCTTGTAAGGCTGCTTCGCTTCGGCTTCGGCCCGGGGGTCAGTAGCCAGGAGGGGCCGCGTCGGGTCGGCGCCGAGCTTCGGATTGCTTTTAATCTCGACGAACCAGAAGTTGCGCGGAACGATGGTCGCGCCTTCTTTGAAAAACGGCTGGTAATAGCTGCGGCACGCGGAGATCTTTTTCCGGCTGGTGCTGAGGAAGGTTCGCTTGCCCTGCTGGATGACGTGGAACTCCGTGGACTGGATGGTCAGGTCCGCCTTCGCCTCGGCCCACGACGCGTTCTTGCGCTGGAGTTCTCCCGAAAAGATTCGTCCCGGAAGGGTTTTTTGGGTGTCGCTTTTCAAATCGGCGAAGGCCACTGCCGCCGGTACGTTAAAAAGCGGCCGCACATCCTCCAAGTCCCAAACCCCGGTCAGCGTCACGTTGCCCCGCGTGGACGACCTTCGGAAGTTATCGTGCTGGTCGGCGGTGAAGATGCTGCGGGGAAGGACAAAGCCGATTTTGCCCGTCGGCTTCAGGTAGAGGCTCGCGCAGCGGACAAAGAACAGCGTGCCGAGTTCCAGGTGCGTGATGAGGTGCCCGGCGTTTTCCAGCAGTCCGCAATCCTTGACGATCAGTTGCTTCAGGAAATCCTGATATTCGCCCCGCTCGACGTAGCGGAAGGAAAGCCAGGGGGGATTGCCGATGACGACATCGAACTTCTGGGTCAAAAAAGTCGGCTTGTACTGGTTCTTGAGGATGTACGCCCAAATCGTGTCCTCCGGCTTGCGGATGAATTCGTGGAGGAGCGCGGCCAATTCAAAGAGCACCCTCAGCACATCGCCTGATTCCGCGAGGATAGGCGACTCCCTCTTCGCGAAGTTGGCAAAGGCTTCGAAGTCGAGCTTCGGAGACTCGCGGTTCGATTTGGCGAACTCGTCCGCGACGCGTGCCGCGGCGTCGAGCCTCGCTGCGTCCGCGAGCGCCGCGTCCGGAATCAGGACCTCGCGCTTATTGAGAACGACTCGCTCGCACGCGACGCCACCATTCCCTATGAAAGCGACCTTTTCCGGGTGCCTGATAGAGTTGGCCAGATAGACCTGAATGGAAACCGGGCCCGCCCGTTTGCTGAATAGGTCGCCGAGCGCGAGCAGCACGTTCATCTTCGAGACAATGACCGCGAGGGGATGAATGTCGATCCCGACAACGGCCCCCAGTACTTTCTCAAGCGACTGCCGCGTTGCGGGTAGGTGGCGTTTCTTATGCTGGATCGTCTGGTAGAGAAAAGTCCCCGAACCGCAGGCCGGGTCGAGCACAAAGTCTTCGCCCGACTTGCTCAACAGGGCCTCGCACATCCTCGCCGCAAGCCAGTCAGGCGTGTAGTACTCGCCGAGGCCGTGGCGGTCTTCCTTGCCCACAAGCTCCTGGTAAAGCTCCTTCAGCACGTCCTCAGAGAGCTCGCGGATATGGTAAGTGAATAGCAGATTCGCCAGCCGCGCGGCTATCTGCTGGGTCACCCCGAGCGCCGGTTCGCGAGCCGCCCAAGAGAAGAAGTCCTCCTCAAGAAAGTTGAGGATCCCTTGCCTCTCGAAGAATTTGCCCTCAATGATTTCCTGCGTCTCGCCTTCCTCGGGCGGAGCCTTGGCGTCGGTAATACGGATGTAGGCAATCAGCTTGGCAAGCGTGGCGAGAAACGTGTGCCGAATA
The DNA here is from genome assembly GCA_021828245.1 of Acidobacteriota bacterium. Lineage (GTDB taxonomy): Bacteria > Acidobacteriota > Terriglobia > UBA7540 > UBA7540 > JAKCCV01. The sequence continues at coordinate 6,602 of JAKASC010000052.1, read as the reverse complement.
AAGAGCGAAACATCCCCTATCGCGGTTCCATAGGCGATTCGTAAATATTGACGCCAATTCTCGTAAATCACTCTGAAATCGCTTTGCTCGCGGATCTGCTCTGCAACGCCAAGCCAGCGCGCGGAAGCAAGGCGGAAGGCGGCGCTGTCGGTCCCGAAATCCTGGAGGAAGTTTTCGGCGCGGGGCTCCCGTTTGTGCTGGCGAAGGAAATAGCGGTCGAGCCAGTAGTAAAATTCGGACGGCTGGCGCTTGCTGAGGTCAAACTCCTCAACCTGCTCAAGTTCAACGCTGCCTTCCTCAGCCTCGCCCGGCAGGCCCGAACCTTCCTTCGGCGCGAAGACTACGAAACGGATTCCGTCGCTGGCGATAGGAATGAAGTAGGAGCCTTTGGAATTTGCCTCCCGCGTGAGGATTGTCGAATACAACTCAAGCTGTCTCCTGGCGTCGCGCAACCAGCCAGTTGCCCCGCGCTCGAACTCGATCACCAGGTTTCCGTAAAGGGCGTCGGGGCGTCCCCGGAGGACGCGGCATTTTTCTGCCTGATGTGTTGAAATCTTCGTTTCAAACCCGGCGAGAAAATCGCGGACGAGCGGAAAATCCAGTTCGCCAAAAAGGTCGTTCAAAAGCCCCGTGAAGCGGGCGAGGCGGGCCGGCTCACTGTTGAGCGGCCTGACGTCGGCGAGGTATTGGGCGATGGAGTCCTGGGCGCGCCCGAAGTGCGGACGCGGGGCTCGCGCGGCCTTCTCGCGCAGCCTACTTTTTCGCGGTTTGTGGCCTGCTGCGGTCAAGGATACCGTAAGCGGCGCGGCGGGCGATCTCCAGCGCGGCGGCAAGGCGAATAATCTTGGCGTCACCCATGCCCTTAATCTCGTAGAGATCCTCGAGCGGCTGCCCGCCGAACGCCTCGATGGAGCCGAACTTCTTAATGATGTTCTCCGCGATCTTTTCCGCCGGATTTCCCGGTGTGCCGGGCGCGACAAGGATGGCCAAGAGCTCAGCGTCGGTCAAGGCCTCCGGCCCAAGCTCGGCCAGTTTACCACCGGCGTGCTCCCAGAGTTCGCTATCGTCCATACGTCCGCTAATCTAACGCAAGCTGGGCCGATGCGCAACGGCCTCTTGCTCCTCTTTCCTTGCGGGCGGGTCGCGCATGACTCGGTAAGGGTCAGGCAGCCGGGTGCCGTCCGGCAGCGCTTGACGAAGAATCCAGGAGCGCAACCGCGCCAGGCGCATCTTCTTGGCGTGGCGGGCTCGCCGCCCGCGCCGCAGTTGGCGGCGCTGCTCAAGAGTTGTCTCATGGAAATCAACGTAGGTCTCGGCGTGGAGAATCGCGTTGCCCTTGACGACGGCGATGCCGCCCGCCCCTTCGCCGAAGTCCACGCCAACGCGAACCAGCGGAAGAAATTCGCAGAGCCGCTCTTGAAGCCTGGAGTTTGCGAGCATCGCCGGCAGGCACCGCGAGAGAAGTGGTGGCGCTTCCGATCGGCCCGGCGCGCCAGGGCGAATCCCACGTCAAGAGCCGCAAAGGGAGCCGAACGGCGGCTACCTTTGCGCTACGCGGCTGAATTCTGCGAGGGTCAGGAGGACGACAGTTGAGTGACAAGGTGGACGAGGGTGCGCATCGGCACGCCGGTTGGCCCTTTGGCGAGGTAGGGTTTTTCGTCGTTGGACCATCGCGTGCCGGCGATATCGAGGTGTACCCAGGGCGTCTCGCCGGCGAACTCGCCCACAAACATCGCCGCCGTGATGGCGCCGCCGTAGCGGCCGCCGGTATTGGCGAGATCGGCGATCATGCTCTTGTAAAGGTCGCGGTATTCTTCATCCACGGGCAATTGCCACATTTTCTCTCCGACGGCCGCGCCGCTGGCGAGCACGCGGTTCACCCAATCCTTGTCCCAGCCAAACACGCCGGTGGTGATGTTGCCGAGCGCAATCATCACGGCGCCGGTCAGCGTAGCGGCGTCAATCAGCATGGTGGCGCCCTGCTGTTTGGCGTAAGTGAGCGCGTCAGCAAGCGTCAGGCGGCCTTCGGCGTCGGTGTTGAGCACTTCGATGGTCTTGCCCGACATCGAGGTGATGACGTCGCCGGGGCGATAAGCCTTGCCGCTCGGCATGTTTTCGGCGGCGGCAATGACGGCCAACACCCGCACGCGGGGCTTGAGTTGCGCGATGGCGCGCATGACGCCCAGCATGGTGGCGGCGCCGGCCATGTCGGTTTTCATCTCATGCATGTCGGTCGCGGGTTTGATCGAGATGCCGCCCGTGTCAAACGTGATGCCCTTGCCAATGAGGCCGAGCACCGGCGTCGAGGGCGCGTCCGGAGGGTTGTAACGAACGACAATCAGCCGCGGCGGCTGGTCGCTGCCTTGCGCGACCGCCAGGAACGCTCCCATCTTCAAGGCGCGAATTTCTTCAAGGCCGAGAACCTGACACGCCAGGCCAAACTGCTTGGCCATTTGCTCGGCGCGACGGCCCAGCTCGGCGGGGGTGAGAATGTTGGAAGGCTCATTAACCAGGTCGCGCACGAAGTTTTGCGCCTCGGCGATGACTTGACCGCGGTGGGCGGCAGCTCTTTCCGCCTCGCTCGCTTCCCTGCCCGGCGTGACCAGCAGGAGGCGTTCCATGCGACGGTCAGGCTCGGTCGAGGTGCGGTAGGGGTCGGAATCATAATCGCCCAGGATGGCACCCTCCACCACGGCTTGCAGCGCTTCGGGGCCTTGCGCCTTGCCGGCCGAGCCGACGTTCAGCTCCACCACCGGCCACGCCAATTCCCGCAAGCCGCGCGCTCGAACGGTGCGAATCGCCGTGCCGCTCAGGCGGCGTAGCCGAACATCGTTGAAACCATCCGCCTTGCCCGCGCCGACGACGAGCAGGCGGGCGACGTGCAGCCCGGCGGGATGATGAAGCAGGGTACATTCATTTTCTTTGCCCCGAAGCTCGCCCGCGGCGCGCAGTTCCTCCAAAAGCTTCCGAGTCTCCTCCGGCAGCGGTGCCCCAATCTCTCCCCCTTCAAAATGAAGCACAGCCAGCACGGCGCAGGAAAGCGATGCGAGCGAGTCTTTGCGAAATTCAATCTGCAAGGTTAGACCTCCGTCATAGAAATGAATTGGTTCGATCAAGGTTCATGGATGGCGACGCTGATGGGCTTGAATCGCCTGCCGGGCTTCGCGCTCGATGGTACGGCGGCGCGACGTTTCACGGTGATCGTACAGCTTTTTGCCTCGAGCCAACGCCAACTCCACCTTGATGCGATTGCCCTTGGCGTAGAGGCGCAGCGGAATGAGCGTGAGCCCCTTTTCCTGTGTCTTTCCGCCGAGCTTCGCAATTTCTTGGCGGTGCAGCAGCAGACGGCGCGGGCGCAGCGGCTCGTGATTCAGGTAGCTGCCGGCAAGATAGGTGCTGATATGGCAATCGAGCAACCACGCTTGGTTGCCCTTTATGGCGGCGTAACTGTCTTTGAGGCTCGCCTTCCCGCTTCGTATGGATTTCACCTCGGTGCCCGTCAGCTCAATGCCCGCTTCAAATTTTTCGAGTAGATGGTAAAAATGCTGTGCCTGGCGATTGACCGCGAAATTCCTGAGCCGAGCATCCTCAACTTTGGGCGCCATGTGGAACCGCCAGAGAGCACGCTTCCCTTCTGAACTAAAAAATAGTACCACACCGGGCCGAGCGAGGCGGCGCTATAAATAATAAAGATGTTGCTGAAATCGGCGGAGCTTTATATAATCAATGCGCGGGGTGGAGCAGTCTGGTAGCTCGTTGGGCTCATAACCCAAAGGTCGCTGGTTCAAATCCAGCCCCCGCAACCAAGACCTTCTCAGCTCAACGCCGTGTCCCGCGTTTCCGGCAAGCGCTACTTTGTGTATGTCCTTTGGAGTGAGGTTGGCCGTCGTTTTTACGTTGGCCTCAGCGAAGACCCCTCAAAGCGACTCCAGCAGCATAACCAGACGGGCCGTGGCTGGACCTCCCGCTACGCACCGTGGCGCTTGGTTTATACGGAGCCGTGCGCTGACTACAGAGCGGCGAGGCGACGTGAACGCCAATTAAAAGCCCAAAAAGGGGGGCAAGGTTTCTGGCAGGCGACAGGCCTCAGCCGCTTGCAATTTCGTCGTGGCCCGTTGGGCTCATAATCCCGCCGAGGCGGGATCGCTGGTTCAAATCCAGCCCCCGCAACCAAGACCTTTTCAACGCCGTGTCCCGCGTTAGCGGCAAGCGCTACTTTGTGTATGTCCTTTGGAGTGAGGTTGGCCGTCGTTTTTACGTTGGCCTCAGCGAAGACCCCTCAAAGCGACTCCAGCAGCATAACCAGACGGGCCGTGGCTGGACCTCCCGCTACGCACCGTGGCGCTTGGTTTATACGGAGCCGTGCGCTGACTACAGAGCGGCGAGGCAACGTGAACGCCAATTAAAAGCCCAAAAAGGGGGGCAAGGTTTCTGGCAAGCGACAGGCCTCAGCCGCTTGCAATTTCGTCGTGGCCCGTTGGGCTCATAATCCCGCCGAGGCGGGATCGCTGGTTCAAATGTTCGTCGGCCGTGGAAGATAAGCACCTAGCCTCCGAGCCGAGGTTTATTGAGGCTCCTGCTGAAGACGAACTTGCAGATTTTGAAGGAAATAGCCTCCCAGAGGGCCGCAATTCAATGGGCGATTTATCCCCTTTAACCCACGAAAATCCCCGTCCGTCGGAATTTGCTTCACACCCGCTGGGGGGCAACCTTATATTGGCGACGCTAGCCCAGCGTGCCATGCGTGGCCCAGAGTTACTGAATCTTCAGGTGCGCGGCTGAGAGCATCAGACAATCCGAGAGTGGAGGAATTATCTATGCCAAGAATTAGAGGCCAAAGAGCCATGAAATACTTCGACCTGGCTCTGGTGAAAACAGCCGGCGCGCTATTTGACGGCATTCAATTTTTCAACAAGTACAAGCCTGGGGACACATTTACACCCCGGTGGTCGGAGAAGCCGCTGCTGAAGTCATGGCAAAAGACGAAGCCTCAATTGGGCTTCCCGCGCCAGACCGACTCTCTTTGTCCGCAGTGCGTGAAGGAGGCTCGCCAGGCCATCATTAACGGCGAACGCGACTGGCACGACCTGCTCAATCAAAAAGTGGGTGAAATCAAGGCGCAAATCATCGAACGCGACGGGCAGATTTGGATGGTCAAGGATTGTCCGCTGCACGGCCACTTTGAGGACATCATGGCCATTGACGCCAACTTCCTCAAGTGGATTGAGAAGAACTTCCCAGGGCGCGACATCCGAGCGCACAATGACGCTGAGCTGCACAATCACGGCTCCAGTACTATCCGGCACGGCCGCGGCTCCGTGCTGACGGTGGACCTGACGAACCGCTGCAACATGATGTGCGACCCCTGCTTCATGGACGCCAACCAGGTGGGATTTGTCCACGAACTGACCTGGGAAGACATCAAAGAGATTCTCGACAACGCCATGAAGATTAAGCCGCGCCGACAGATGTCGGTGCAATTTTCGGGCGGCGAGCCCACCATGTCGCCGTATTTCATTGACGCCGTCCGCTACGCTCGGAAGCTCGGCTACAACAGCGTGCAAGCGGCCACTAACGGCATCGAGTTCGCGAAAAGCAAGGAATATTGCCGGCGAGCGTTCGAGGCTGGTTTGCGTTACGCCTATCTACAGTTCGACGGCATTGGCAACGACGCCAACTCTCACCGGCAGGTGGGCAATCTGTTCGACGTCAAGTTGAAGGCCATTGACAACATGCACGAGGCGGGCATTGAAATTATCTTGGTCACCACGCTGGTCAACGGCGTGAACAACGATCAGGTCGGCCCCATTATCAACTTCGCCCGCGAGAACCCCAAGAAGATCGCTTTCATCGCTTTCCAGCCGGTCTCCTTCACCGGGCGCGACGAGGACGTCACGCCGGCCCGCCGCATGCGGCAACGCTACACGCTCTCGCATATGGCGCTCGACGTGAAGAAGCAATTGGGCATCACCGAGCCTACGCGCGACTGGTTCCCTCTCTCGCTGATGGGCGCGTTCGCGGATTTCGCCGATTTGGTTCACGGGCCAGAAGCGCAGTGGGGGCAGGTGAGCTGCGGCTGCCATCCCAACTGCGGCGTGGGCACGGCGCTGATGATTAACAAGGAAACCAAGGAATGGGCGCCCGTGCCGCAGTTTCTTGACATTCCCGGCCTGGTCCGAGACATGCAGAAAATCACCGACGCCGGCCGTGCCCGCCCCTTTTCGAACTTTATGATGGCGCTTTGCTTGCTCAAGAACTACAAGCCGATGGGCGCGCCGAAGAGCCTGGCCTTGGTGGATTTGTTGAAGAAATTCGACAAATCCTTCGCGCTCACGGGCGAAAAGCGGGCCGACAAGCTTTACGGCGCTTCAAGCCCCGAGCGCACGCTGGAAGACACCCTCAAACGCCGCTCGGATCCCTGGAATTTCCTGTTCATCGCCGGCATGTGGTTCCAGGACCTCTTCAACTACGACTTCCGCCGGACGGAAATGTGCATCATTCCGTATGCCACGCAGCAAGGCGAAATTTCCTTCTGCGCGTACAACACCGGCATCGGCTGGCGCAATATCATCGAGAACATGTACAAGAACGCGACGGTTGCC
>JAKASC010000051.1 GCA_021828245.1 Acidobacteriota bacterium | reverse complement strand
CCTCGGCGCGATACACCCGTTCTCCGTTGACGGTCGTCGGCGTGAGAAATCTCGAAGCATCGTCATAAAGTTTTTTCCCCGTCGAGTTAAAGAAATTGATGGCGCCGCTGGCGCGGGTGACGGCGACCGTGAGACGAGCGGTCTTGAGCGTCACGTGCTTGGCACCCGATGTGAACGTCCACGGAACCCTGGGCCATTGAGTTTTGATGACAACGTAATGCGGGCGCTTGGGAAATTCTGAAGTCGGCGAATAGGTCACACGAATCATTGATTCCGAGCAGACGAGAAGGCGGAGGGTTCCGCGCTGCATCGTCAGAAGTAGTCCAGCCGATTGTTTCTCAACGCCCTCCACCGGATTCAATGGTTCCCATTGGGCGAGCGCGCGGGTCGCCGAAAACAAAATCAGAGCCATCATGACAACACCCTGTCGTCTCATGCAGAGGTCCTCCCGATCTGTTTTTCCCGGCGCAAAGTCTGGCACGTTTTGCGGAGGCGTGCAAGCGGTGGTTGACCTTGGCGACCCGACCCGCTCATCTTTCGGCGCACGGAGCTGAGCCAAGCGTATTGGTCCGTTCATGCGCTGCCGTCGTTGCCGGCCGCTCCGCTTGTGGCCGCATTTGGATCTGAATTACTCCTAACAGCGGGCATCGTGTCATTGTGAAACGTCACTGTACTTCTCCGACAACGAGTCCTCCTCCGTCGCGGTTCGGCTGCTTGACACTCCCGGAGGCGTTCGCTACACTGCGGCACCGCCGATGGGCACTGAGGGAATTCATTGGGAATTAGCTGGTTCGACCTCGTGGTGGTGATTGCGTACCTGGGAGGCGTCACCGCGCTGGGGGCGAGGTTCGGTAAGCGCCAGCGAAATCTCCATGATTACTTCCTGGGAGGCCGTCGGCTTCCCTGGTGGGCCATCGCCCTTTCCATCGTTTCCGCTGAGACCAGCATCCTGACCATCATCAGCACGCCGGGCATTGCCTACTCCACGAACATGGCCTTTTTGCAACTTGTGTTCGGCTATTTGGTGGCGCGGGTGGTGGTCAGCTTTATTTTGATCCCTAAGTACTTCGCGGGGGAGCTTTACACAGCCTACCAGTTAATTGAGCGGCGTTTCGGCCGCACGCTCAAAGTGTTTACGGCGGGACTGTTTCTATTAACACGGGCGCTGGCGGAAGGGGTGCGGGTTTTTGCCCTCTCGATTGTGATTGAAATCCTTTTCAAGACCGGCGTGTTTCCGGCTGTGCTCCTGATCACGGTGCTGACGGTTTTCTATACCTTTGAAGGCGGGTTGACGGGGGTCATCTGGACGGACGTCGCGCAATTGAGTATTTACCTCTGCGGAACGATTTTTGCGCTCGGAATCGCCGTTCATGCAATCCCCGGTGGCTGGACGGAAGTGGTTCATTTGGCGCGCATCTCCGGTCACAAATTCCGGGTCTTCGATTTCCACTTCAACTGGCATCAGCCGTATTTGTTTTGGTCGGGGCTGATTGGCGGAACGTTCCTGACCAGCGCCAGCGACGGCACGGACCAACTGATTGTGCAACGACTGCTGGCGGCGCGGAACCGGCGTCAAAGCCAAGCGGCGCTGTTGTCCAGTGGACTCATCATTTTGTTTCAATTCACCCTCTTTCTGTGCGTGGGAGTGGTGCTTTTCGCGTACTACCACTTTTTCCCGCCGGCACATCCCTTCAGCCGCGCGGACAAGATCTTTCCGACGTTTGTGATGACCGAGCTTCCAACGGGTCTTTCCGGCTTGCTCATTGCGGCAATTATTGCTTCCGCCATGGCCAACTTGAGCGCAGCCTTCAATTCGCTCGCGTCAAGCTCGATGGTGGATTTTTACAAGCCCTTCGTCCGGCCCAACGCGGATGAAAAACATTACCTGCGAGTCTCACGGGGCATGACGCTGGCATGGGGGGCGATTTTGCTGGGGATTGCGCTCGTCTCCCAATATCTCCATGAAAGCGTGCTCGAGCTGGCGTTGACGATTGCCTCCATACCTTACGGAAGCTTACTCGGGATTTTTATGCTCGGAGCGCTCACCCGGCGAGCGACCAGCCGAGGGACGCTGATCGGCGCCGTGGCCGGCTTGACGACGCTGATGGCCGTGGTTCTTGCGGACGCCCTCGGCCTCGTCAACATCGCCTGGACGTGGTACGTTGTGATTGGGACCCTCGTGACGTTTGTGGTAGGATGGCTGGCGAGCGCGGTCGCGCCGCAAGTTGCCATTCCGCCCGCAACCCCAGGTTGCTGAGTTTGAGCAAATTTTGAGGGAAGGGTGAGTTGAGTTTCGAGATGCGCGGAGCGTTGTTTTCCCTGGCGCTATTGGCGTCGGTTGCGGTTGTCACGACCGTCGGATACTGGGGGAAGCACGGCCGTCCGTCTTCGCCCCGAGAAGCCGCCGCTCCGACCGCGCCGCCAGCGTCGAACGCCGTCGAAGGGCCGTACTTTTCCGACCGCGACCGCATCGCAGCTCCGATTCTCACCGCATTGGAGCAGACAACGCGATCTTTGGATATTGCAATGTATAGCATGACAGACCGCCGCATCGAGGCGGCCATCGTCGCCGCCGCGCGGCGCGGAGTGCGGGTGCGCATGGTGGCCGACGCGGGCCAGGCCTACGAGCAGCACTCCGAGATTCCGTACCTCAGATTGGCGGGAATTGAGGTGCGGCTGAGCGGCGGCTACCGCGGGCAGCATTCGATTATGCACGATAAATTCGCGGTGTTTGACGACCGACTCGTAGAAACAGGAAGCTTCAACTGGACCATCAGCGGTGAAGACTATAACTATGAAAACGCGATCTTTTTGGCCGACCCCACCGTCGTGGCCCGCTACGAACATGAATTCAATCGAATTTGGTCGCGGGCGGAATGAAGGCGCCTCAAGCGCCCCCTCGGCAAGCGTCGCATGGTTAGGGCGCTCGAAGAAAAGAAAGTCCTGGCCTGCTTGCTGAACCATCGTTGCCTTTTCGGGTCGGAATGGCCGGGTGCCAGATGACGACGGCGGATGCTAAGATAGCGCCTTGAGCGCAAGCAGGCCGCGCCGCTCTGCCAGGCGACTGCCACAGGCTTTTCGTATGACGATCCTTCCGCTAACTACGCTCACCGACGAAGAACGGCTGTTCCAAGCAGCGGCGCGGGAGTTTGCCGAAAAGGAAATTCGACCCCATGTCTCCGCCATGGACCGCGATGGGATCTTCCGTCGCGATTTAATCGCGAAATTCTTTGAACAGGGCTTTATGGGAATCGAAATCCCCGAAGCTTACGGGGGCAGTGGCGGCTCGTTTTTCATGGCCATCACGGCGGTGGAGGAATTTTCCCGCGTGGACGCTTCTGCCGGCGTCGTGATTGATGTGCAGAACACGCTGGTCGCCAACGCTTTGCTGCGTTGGGGAAACGAGGTGCAGAAGAGAGCGTTTCTTCCCCGCTTGGCGCGCGACACCGTCGGCGCCTATGCCCTTTCAGAAGCCGGCTCGGGCAGTGACGCTTTTGCGCTTCAAACCCAGTCCCGCGAGGATGGAAACGACTACGTACTGAACGGCCGCAAACTCTGGATCACCAATGCCCAGGAAGCAGGCCTATTTATTATTTTTGCAACCATTGACCGCAGCCTAGGTTACAAAGGGATTACAGCTTTTCTTGTGGATCGGGCTACGCCCGGCTTTACCGTCGGGAAGAAAGAAGACAAACTCGGCATCCGCGCGTCTTCGACCTGCGAGCTGATTCTCGACGGCTGCCGCGTGCCCCGCGATAATATCTTGGGAGAAATCGGAAAGGGTTACAAAGTGGCCATCGAGACGCTCAACGAAGGCCGCATCGGAATCGCCGCGCAGATGACCGGCCTGGCGACCGGCGCGCTCGAGCAGGCTCTTCGTTACGCGAAAGAGCGAAAGCAATTTGGGGAACCCATTGCGGAGTTCCAGGCAATCCAGTTCCAACTGGCGCGCCTTGCGACCGACGTCGAGGCGGCGCGGCTGATGACCTATAACGCCGCTCGGCTGAAGGACGCGGGAAAGCCGTTTCTCAAGGAGGCGGCGATGGCCAAGTATTTCTGCTCCCAGGTCGCGGAGCGGGTGGCCTCAGAGTGCGTGGAAGTGTTTGGCGGTTATGGGTTCACCAAGGATTATCCGGCAGAAAAATATCTCCGCGACGCCAAAATCGGAAAGATTTACGAAGGCACGTCCTTTATGCAGCTTCAAACGATCGCCAAGTTTCTTCTCGGATCATCGTGACGGAAATATCCGGGCCGCCGGTGTGTCGCGCGGGCGGTCACCGACTGCCCTAGGTCAGTTATCTTCGCCACCCCCCAGCAAACCGCGCCTTTTCGTATTGTTGAGATGGCCATTTCATCGCCCTGCCCCGTGTGCCAGCTTGAGGAGCCGAGCGCGAACCTGCTTCGCGTCAGGAGCGTTGGGAGCAAGCTGAAGATATCGTTCATATTCTTGGCGAGCGGGGGCGGGTTGACCCGCCAGCTCAAGCATCTCGGCCAATTCGTAATGCGCCGCCGGATCGTTCGGCGCGAGCGTGACCGCCTTCCGGCATTGCGCGACGGCGTCCTTCACGTCCTTCCAATCCCGCAGGGCTTTGGCCAAGTTTAAGCGTGCCGCCACATCCCCCGGGTTCAGCCGGAGATACTCTTTGTAATCCCCGATCGCTTCATAGAGGTGGCCGCTTTCCCGCAGCGCGTTCGACAGAGCCAGCCGCGCCGCGCTGTAGTTGGCGTTGTCGCGCAAGGCTTCGCGGAGCTGGTTCAGGCCTTGATTCACCTTGCCCTCTCCGAGCAACGCCAATCCGAGTCGGTACCGACCCTCGGGAGAATTGGGCGTGATATTCAAGGCCGCGCGAGCCTGAGCTTCAGCTCGGGAATATTCCTGCAGATGATTGAACGCGTTCGCCAACGCAATGTGCGGTGCTGGCGCATGGGGCGCGTCGCGTACAGCCTGTTCGAGGGCGTCGGCCGAGCCTTGCCAGTCTCCGCTTTTCGCCAGCGCCATGCCCAGCCCCAAGGTCGAGGCGAGATCCTTGGGCATCAATTTGAGCGCCGCGCGATACGCCTTGGCCGCACCCCGGTAATGGCCGGAGCGAAGGAGAGAATCGCCCAGTTGGCGTTCGTAATGCGGATCGAGCGAGGCCGCTTTTTGCATGGCCGCCGCCGCGCCGGGCTGGTCGCCGTTGAGGGCCAGCGCTTTCGCCAGCCGCTGATAGAGGGCCGGGTCGGTTGGGCGGGCGCTAATCGCGTCACGATAAGTCGGCACGGCAAGGGCATAGTTTTTCTGAGCGACCAGCAGATCGCCGAGGGCCTCGAGGGCTTCAGGATAGTTGGGCCGGAGTTTGACGGCTTGATTGAGCTGCGATTCCGCTTGTTGGTTTTTCCCGAGCGCCTTCAAAACCAGGGCCAGCCGGTAGTGCAACTCCGGGCTTTGCGGGCGGAGATAAACGGCCACTTGATACTCTCGCAAAGCGTTGCGAAGCTGGTGCGCGGTCTCGTAGGCATTCGCCAAGTGGATTCGAGCGTCCACATTGTCGGGGCTGAGCCGAACTTCTTGGCGATACGCTCGAATAAAACCCGCGATGTCGCCCTTCGCTTCGAGGGCCTCCGCCAGGTTGCGATGATATCCGGGTGTGTCGGGAGCCAATCGGACAGCCTCCTGGAGCTCGGCGACGGCGCCTTGAAGATCGCCGGTTTTTCTCAGAAGCAAACCGAGTTGCTCATGCAGGCGCGCCTTGCGAGGCTCGAGACCGACGGCCTCCCGGTATTCGCTGATGGCCGCCAAATGGTTGCCCATCGAGAGATAGGCCGCCGCTAGATCGGCGTGGCCGGTGGCATTCTGCGGTTGGAGTCGCACCAATCCCTGCAACTCTTTAGCCTCGTCGGCGTAGTCGCCCACGCTTCGATACGTCATAGCCAAGGCAAGCCGGTCATCGGTCTGCTCGGGCCGCAGCGCCACGGCTTGGCGATATTCCGAAATCGCCTCCATCGGCTTACCGTCGGCGCTGAGCGCGTTGCCCAATTTCATGCGGAGGTCGGCGTCATTCGGCGCCAGGCGAACCGCCGCTTCATATTCTGCGATGCTCTCCTCAAACTGTCCGGCCTCGTTGAGGGCGGCGGCGAGGCCGGCATGAAGGTTGGAACCCTGAGGATCTTGCCGCAGAGCCCGCCGATACTCCTGAATAGCCTCCTGGGTTTTTCCGGCCTGGAGCAAGGTGGAGGCGAGCAGGCCCAAAATGTTCGGATTGCGCGGCTCGGCCGCCAGTGCCTGCTGAAGCTCAGCTTGCGCCGCCTTGAAGTTTCGTTCGCCGGCCAGCGCCGAAGCCAGGTCAGCATGAGCTTGCGCGCTCGCGGGATGCAGCTTCAATTCCGCCTGATACTGCTGAATCGCTTCCGGCAACTTGCCCTCCATCTCCAACAGTTCGCCGAGATTGTGGTGCGCCCCGGTAAGATTCGGGTCCAAGCGGAGAGCCTCCTGATATTCCAGAATGGCCGGGCCATAGTGCCGAAGCGCAGCGAGCGCGCTGGCGAGGCCGGCATGGGCGGCGGCAAGGCCCGGCGCGCGTCGCACGGCCAGCCGATACCATTGTTCGGCACTCTCCCACTGTCCTCGGCGCGCCGCCCGATCGGCCTCCCGCATGATTTGCGTTACGGTCTGGGGTTTCTGGGCAGCCGCCCAACAAGGGCTTCCGACGGCCAAGGTCACCATCATCGCCGCTGCCATGCACAGCGCACACCCGTTCTGCGGCCTTCTCATCCCTGCCGACCTCTCTGGTTTTAGAATACACCGAAGCAAGAAAGGCTGGCTGGCTGGAGTGGGAATCCGACGGGCGGCGCGGCAGCCCGGTTTGACACGCGCGGGCGCCCTCCGTTATCTTCTCCGAGCGGAGGGGCGCCGTCGAGGGGCGCGCTTCGCTCCGCAGGCTGAACACGATGGAAAAGGTGCTTCAGTGGTTTCGTTGCCGACCGAAATGGCGGGTGACAGTACTCGTGGCGGGCAGTCTGGTTTTCCTTGTCGGCCTCATGCTGCTGCCTTTGATGTATCTGTTTGCCGTCAGCCTGGCCGAGCGCGCCCGCTACGGCACGATTCGTTGGCATTTTAGCCTGCAAAATTACCTTCAGGCCTTTCATCCTCTCTATTTGGAAATCTACTGGCGGTCGTTCTGGATCGCGCTCACCACCACGATGCTTTGCGCCGTCTTGGGCTACGTGGTCGCCTACACCATCGCGCTGCGGGTTTCGGGCGGTTGGAAATCCGTCCTCCTAATGTTGGTGGTCATCCCATTTTGGACCAGCTACCTGATCCGCACTTACGCCTGGATGCTCATCTTCCGGGCGCAAGGCGTGTTGAATAACGCCCTCCTCTGGCTCGGGGTCATTCATCAGCCTTTGCAGTTGCTTTACACCACGTCGGCCGTCTTCGTGGGGTTGGTGTATGCGCAATTGCCGTTCATGATTTTGCCGCTTTACGCGGTCCTGCAAAAACTGGATCCGGCGCTGCTCGAAGCATCGCAGGACCTGGGCGCGAGTCGCTGGAAAACCTTCTTTCGGGTGACCTTGCCCCTATCGTCCCAGGGCCTCGCGGCCGGGTCGGCCCTGGTGTTTATTTCCGCCGCGAGCGCTTTTATCACTCCCGATCTTTTGGGAGGCGCGCGGAGCATGATGGTCGGCAATGTGATTGAGGACCAGTTTGCCGTGGCGCGCAATCAACCGTTCGGCTCCGCCATCGCCTTTTTGTTAACGTTTGTGGTGCTGGGGATTCTGCTGGCCAGCCTTCGCAGCACGCAGCGTGGCGCTCGGGAGCTGCTCTGATGCGCACCGGCCGTTCGAGCCCCGGACTGAGCCTGGCGTCGGCGCTGGTTTACCTTTTTCTATACGCGCCCATTGCGGTTCTGGTGGTTTTTTCCTTCAACCAATCTCGCCTCACGGCGCGATGGCGAGGCTTTACGCTGCTCTGGTACACCACGCTGTGGCGTGACCATCGCATTTTTCATTCCCTGATGAACAGCTTGGTGGTGGCCACGGCGACCACGCTCATCTGCGTGGTGCTAGGGACGATGGCCTCACTGGCATGGACGGGCGTGGCGGGTAAATGGAGATCGGCGGGTGAGGCGGTCGTTTATCTTCCGCTCATTATTCCTGAAATCGTCATTGCGGTAGCCTTAGTTATCTTTTTCAGTTTTATTCACTTAGAGCTAGGACTGACGAGCCTGATACTGGCCCACGTTGCCTTCTGCATTTCCTACGTCATCATCGTCACCGGGGCCAGGCTGGCAGCCACTGACCGGTCGCACGTTGAAGCCGCCATGGATCTGGGGGCCAACGAATGGCGGGCCTTCTTTCGCGTCACCCTCCCGTTGGCGGCTCCGGCCATTTTATCCGGAGCCCTGCTGGTGTTCACGGCTTCGTTCGATGATTATCTGATCAGTTCGTTCGTAGCCGGCGTCGGTTCAACCACGCTGCCCCTGCAAATCTACTCGATGCTCAAGCGTGGCATTACCCCGGAAATCAACGCCGTGTCGGCCGCCATCTTGGCGGCCACCATTCCGCTGGTCTATATCGCCCAGCGCCTGGAGCGCGGCTCTCTGTCCTTGCGCCGGGCAATGGCGTCGCTGGCAGGCATCTTCGCGTTCATGGCGATCCCGGTGCTCGTACGAACTTGGCCGAGCTCCCCGAACGTGCCGCAACTCAACCTTTATGTGTGGTCGGACTATCTTTCCCCACGCCTCATCCATGGTTTTGAGCAGGCTTATCACTGCCACATCAACTACGACTACTACGATTCGAACGAGGCGCTGCTGGCCAAGCTTCAAGCCGGAAACGTTGCCTACGACGTCGTCACCCCCAGCGACTATATGGTCCAGATCATGATTCATCAGGGGCTCTTGGCGCGTCTCGATAAATCCAAACTGCCCAACGTTTGGGCGCACGCAGACCCACGCTTCCTCCACCTTCCCTTCGACCCCCACAATGACTATTCCGTTCCCTATGCTTGGGGGACAACGGGCCTGGCCTATCGCGCCGACTTGGTGAAAGGGAAAGTGGACAGTTGGAGCGTGATGTTCAATCCGCGCTATGCCGGACACATTCTGCTGCTGGATGATATGCGGGAGGTCTTTGCGATGGCGCTCAAGGAGCTGGGCTATTCGCTCAATTCCACCAACCCCGCCCAGATTCGCGAGGCGCGCGATTTGCTGTTGCGCGAAAAGCCTCTCGTGAAAGGTTACAACAGCTCCAATTTCCAGCAAGACCTCGCCGCCGGCGATGCGTGGATCGTCCAAGCCTACAACGGCAACATGACCTTCGTGATGCACGAGAACCCCAACATCCGCTACGTTATCCCGAAAGAAGGTTGCACCATCTCCGTGGATTGCGCTTGTATTCCCCGCAACGCCCCCCATAAGAAGCTGGCCCTCGAATTCATCAATTGGTTTTATCGGCCCCGCGTAGCGGCCTTGTTCATCAACGACTGCGGATTCAACACGCCCAACTTGCTGGCGCCGCGTTATGTTCGTCCGTGGCTCTTGAGGAACACGGCGGTTTTCCCGAACCCGGCGTCGTTGACCCGTTGCCAGTTCATGCATAGCCTGGGCCGAGCCATGCTGCTCTACGACCGTTATTGGACTGAGATTAAGGCGGATTGACGGCGCCTGCGACTCTCCGCGGCACACGCCCCTATCCATGCTCAAGAACCGAAGTCGTGCGTGCGCCCAGGAAAGGGCTATTTCCCCAGGTAAGCCCGGATGAGGTAGGAGATGCCCAAGAGCAGCAACAGGACGTTGGCAACGGTAAATAATCGGCGCTTGAAAGCTCGGTGCAAACCGGCGCCCCACGCCATCAGCCACAAAGCCACCACGGCGGCCCCGTAATAGCCCAAAAGGCTTCCGACAAAAAACGGCACAATGTGCCCATACCCGCGCGTGCGGCCTTCGGCGAGGATGGGGCCGGCAATCGTGAGCCAGTAAATCCAGGTTCCTGGAGCGGCGACCTCTGCCAACGCCGCGGCGGAGACGCTGGTATAAGTCAGCCGAGAAGATTCGGCCGTCTCCTCCGGCTTTTTACCTCGGCTTTCAATCAGTGCGTACACCGCAAATGAAATCACGACAACCCCTCCAACGTAGGCAACGTCGTGAGCCCAGGCGAGCGGGATTTGCTGGTAAAAGAAAAACGTGAGCAAAAGCAACGCGGCATCCACCAGCAACGGAACTCCAATCAGAATCATCAGAGCGCGCAGCCAGCGATGCAGCGCCACCTGGGAAAGAGCAATCAGGTGAAGCGGACTCGGAAATAATCCACCCACCACCCCCATCCCCGCGCCGAGTAAGAAAAGTTCCATAGTTCGTTGAACGTGCCTTGCGATATTAAGCAAGCCGGGTTGAAAAGAAAAGGACTCCTTCATTGGCGTGGGAGATGCAACGGGGGTGCGTCAACCGACTGCGGTGACTGCTCTCTTTTGTCGCCCCGCGGCCTTGGCACCCGGAATTGAAGCAGCGTGGGTCCCCTGTTATAGTCGGTTCTTCGACGGACGGAATGGGATGGAGTGCGATACCGGCGCTGCTCGTTGGAGGTTGCCAGCATGGAAATCTTTAAGAACTTCATTGACGGAGAGTGGGTTGATTCGCTAGGAAAAGATGTTTTCGAGAATATCAATCCTGCCGATACGCGGGAACCTCTGGGAGCGTTTCCGAGGTCCAGAGCCGAGGACGTCGAAGCGGCGGTGTCCGCTGCGACCAAAGCCTACACCCGTTGGCGGTTGGTCCCGCCGCCCAAGCGCGGAGAAATTCTGTGGCGTGCCGCCGAGCTGCTGCGGGCTCGAAAGGAAGAACTGGCGCGCGAGATGACGCGCGAGATGGGCAAAGTTCTGGAAGAGGCTCGAGGCGATGTCCAGGAAGCCATGGATATGGCCTTCTACATGGCCGGCGAAGGCCGCCGCCTGTTCGGGCAAACGACCACCTCCGAGCTTCCCAACAAATTTTGCATGAGCGTCAGAGCGCCTCTCGGAACCTGCGGGCTGATTACGCCGTGGAACTTTCCCATGGCGATCCCCGCTTGGAAGATGATGCCCGCGCTCATTTGCGGGAACACGATGGTGCTCAAGCCCGCCGAAGACGCGCCACTGTCCGCCTGGCATTTGGTCAAGATCCTCGAAGAGGCGGGTGTGCCCCGCGGAGTTGTCAACTTGGTCCACGGGTTCGGCGAGGAAGCGGGAGCGCCGCTGGTGCGGGCGGAGGGTGTGAAGGCCGTTTCCTTTACCGGCTCGGTGCCGGTCGGCCGTGAGGTGGCGCAAGCCTGCGCCGGCTCATTCAAGCGGCTGTGCCTCGAAATGGGCGGGAAAAACGTCATCGTCGTGATGGACGACGCCCGCCTGGATTTGGCAGTGGAAGGAGCGGTCTGGGGCGCCTTCGGGACCACCGGCCAGCGATGCACGGCTTCCAGCCGCATCGTGGTTCACAAGGCCGTCTATCGAGAGTTCTCCGAGCGTTTGGTGGAGCGGGCCCAAAGGTTGAAGCTGGGCAACGGATTAGACCCGACCGTGCAGGTTGGTCCCCTTATCAACGAAGCCCAACTTCGAACCGTGGCGCGCTATGTCGAGATGGGGCGGGCAGAAGGCGCGCAGTTGCTTTGCGGCGGTCATCGGGTGAGCGATGGCGAAAAGGCGCACGGATGGTTCTTTGCACCGACGGTCTTTGGAGACTGCCAGCCCTCCATGCGCATTGCCCAAGAAGAAATCTTTGGCCCTGTGGTCACTTTGATTCCGTGCGACGATTTCGATCAGGCAATGGAAATCGCCAACCACGTTGTTTATGGCCTGTCGTCAGCGATTTACACGCGGGATGTCAACAAAGCTTTTCGCGCCTTGCGTGATATGGAAACGGGAATCTGCTATGTCAACGCACCTACTATTGGAGCGGAAACTCATTTGCCCTTCGGCGGCACCAAGCAGAGCGGCAACGGCCACCGAGAAGCTTCCACTGCCGCGCTCGACTTCTATTCCGAATGGAAATCCATCTATATAGATTACAGCGACCGATTGCAACGCGCCCAGATTGACACTTAGCCGGGAACCGGCGGCTGCCCACAG
>JAKASC010000050.1 GCA_021828245.1 Acidobacteriota bacterium | reverse complement strand
CCGCGGGCAGCGCCACCATCCAGGCCGCTTACAGCGGCGACCAGTGGTACTACTACTCGCCCCAAGCCCGCTGCGTCTCCAACTTGATCCACGCCACCGGCAGCAACACCGCCAACGTGGACTCGCTGGTGTTCACGATCACGAGCGGCGGCGCGCCCAACGACCCGAACGGGGTGGTCGCCAGGCAGCCGTTCAACCTAAAGATTCAGGCCAAGTCTCCGACGGGAGTGGTTCCCGACACCGGCTTCAATGACGCAAACGTGTCGTTCAGCCTGCAAAATATCAACACCAGCGTGGGCGAGTCGGCGCCCTCGAGCGTGAATTTCAGCTCGGGGAGCA
Source organism: Acidobacteriota bacterium (assembly GCA_021828245.1). GTDB lineage: Bacteria > Acidobacteriota > Terriglobia > UBA7540 > UBA7540 > JAKCCV01. Next base: position 11,761 of record JAKASC010000050.1, on the reverse strand, counting down.
CCAGCGCCAGCGTGACCGCGGTGCAGGCGTCGGGCCTCACAAACTCGACCCGGACAATTGTGGTGAGCGCGAACGCGACCGGCACGGTGTTCTTCTTCCAAGTCTACATGAACGTGTTCGCGACGGACGAGGGAAATGTCGGCGGGAAAACAGCGTGCGGATACATCATTCCCGCGAACGCTCAGATCGTGGCATTACCTTACTCAGGGAACCCGGACCCGCTGTGCGGCGTCCAGGTTCTCGTCGAGAACGGCACGGCGCAGCAGCAGGTGCCCGTCGAGGATGCCGGGCCATGGTGCCCGCACTCGGTAGCGACCACTAGCAATCCTTGCGTCTGCGCGAATGACAACTGTTGGCAGGGAACGGCGGTTCCCTATGCTGCCACGAACCCTTGCAGTTCAAACGGAGCCGGAATAGACCTTGGCGACGGGACGTACTCGACCGTCCGGGGCGGGACCAACGGACCGGTAGATTGGAAGTTTCCATGACTCGATACGCTGCTCTGACGCTATTGGTGTGCTCAAACGCATTGGCACAGGGGCCCGCCAGGGCTAACAAGGTCCCCGCCCCAGGCCCCGTGGCCGTGGCACGCACTTTCCTCCCGCCGAACAGCTACCTCGCCACACTTTACAGCTTCAACTTCCGTTTGGGGAGGGTCGTGAAACGGTGGCCCGCCGTCTTGACCGCCCATGTCCTTGCCCCCGACAGCCACGACATAGTTTTTGCCTACTACACGCCTCGCACGGTCCATCGGATGAGCAAAACGCTTTTCGTTGCGCTCCTTCACAGGGGTGCCGGGGGCTACCAGGAGGTCTACGTTGTCTCCTACCGGGACCATGTGCTCCTGATACCCGACTCGATTCGCGTCCTCCGCTTGAAAGGATTGGAGACGGACGCGATTTCGGTCGTCGCGGGAGTAGGTGCTGCGCTTGGCGGGCGCCTGGACGTCTTCATCTGGCGCGACCCCTGGGGATGGCGGAATGTCTTCCCCCCTAACAGTACCGGCTATACGTACTTCTTCCCGCGAAAATCTGGTTTGGAAGTTGCGCTGTCCACTGCAAACCATCCCGGCCTGAACGTTTCGCCTCCCCCGCTGTGGTACCGTTGGGACGGAAAGCGCTTCATCAAGGTCCCGCCGCCCAAGGGGTCCGCGGGGTGGCCGCTCCCGGACTAGGCGAAGCGTCCTCTGCGGCCAACAGGTGCTGGTTGAGAACGGGGCAGCGCAGCAGCAAGTGCCGGTGGAGGACGTGGGCCCATGGTGTCCGAATACCCCAGGCCCCAATAACTTCAACACGTGCTCCTGCCCGGCAGACCCCTACTGGACAGGTACCGCAGTGCCCCAGGCGGTCACGCTCGAGGGGTCTTGCAACTCTAACGGGGCTGGCATCGACTTGGGCGACGGAACCTACTCAACGGTCCGGGGCGGGACGAACGGCCCTGTTGATTGGAAATTCCCATGATTCGAGCCGTCGGAATAACCCTGCTGGTCTGCCTGACTGCTGTTGCGCACGAGCCCACACCTCGCGGCGAAGCGTCCGCCTCTAGCCCGGTCGCCGTCGCACGCCAGTTCTTACCTCCCAATAGCCAGTTGGCGGAGCTATATACATTTAACTATCGCACGGGGCGGGTACAAAGCCAGTGGCCCGCAGTGCTGCAGTGCCACGTCGTCAGCCCCGATTCCTCAGACCTGGTCTTCGCCTACTATACGCCCCGGGTTCTCCGCGGCGTGGAGAAGACCCTGTTCATAGACCTCCTGCACCGCACGCCACGGGGCTACCAGAAGATGTATGAAATATCGTACCGAGATCAGGTGTTGCTCATACCACGCGCTATTAGGATTGTTCATCTGCCCGGGGTGCGAACTGACGCGGTAGCCGTGGTTGCGGGCATTGGAGCGGCCCTCGGCGGACGCCTCGAAGTCTATTTGTGGTCGAACCTGTGGGGGTGGCAAAATATCTTCCCGCCGAACGGCAGCATGGATTACTTCTACCTCTTTTCCAAACCGGGCGGCCCGTTTGTGGCGCTCGCCTCGGCCCTTGTCAAACACCGGGGCCTAGATGTTTCCCCGCCGCCGATATGGTTCCGCTGGAACGGAAAGCGCTTCGTCAAGATCCCGCCGCCCAAAGGGTCTGCGGGGTGGCCGCTTCCGGACTAGGCGCGTGGGCTTTGGCCGGCTTCCTTTACCCCATCTCTATGGCCTAATCCCCCTTCAATATTGCCGCGCGCCGGGGATGCGGACAGTGCGGGCCCCGACCCAGCGGGATGAACTCGGCGGGGGATTTGGTGGTGGACGCGCATATGGTCCCGCCCCGGCGGGGAGGGCGATGGTTGGCCGGGTTCGGGCGCGAACCCGTGGCACTTGGACGCCTCGACCGACTCAGTTTTGTTCCTGACGAATGAAAGCAATCAGCCCGCCCGCGTCAGGGCCAAGGAGTTCCGTCAATTCTTCTCATCGCGGCATCGCATCTGAACAACCCCAATCGTGCCGATGATGCCTACCCGTAAACTGAGACGTGCCAGACCAAAGACGATATTCACGCTCAACCCGCCCAGCGCCCGATCATCGAACCACGCGCGCGCTCGAGGCCGTTCCAGCAGCTTATGAGAAACCCCTCGGATCGGTTTTCAGTCGAGGGCGACCGGCCCGGCTTGACGGTAGGATTGTTCGGCCGCCAGGGCCACGGCCAGCGCCTGACGACCATCCTTGCCATTGACCCGCACCGGTGCATCAGATCGAATGGAGCGCACGAAGTCGCGCAGCTCGGCCAAGTAAGCGTCGGCAAAGCGGACCAGCCAGTGCTCCACCACATCGTGCGCGATGCCCGTTGAGGTCAAAACCTGAAAAGGAGTCTGCTGGAGATAGCCGACCTGCACGGCGCCCCGCGTCCCCAAAATCTCTGTGCGAATGTCGTAACCGTAGCTCGATTTACGAAACGTCTCAATGTTGCCGATCCCACCGCGTGCGAATCGAAGATTCACTAAGGCGGCATCCACATCGTCGAAGCGAGCCAGTTCCGGGCAGGCCAATACCCCCGCGTACGCATGCACCGCGCCCACTTCGTCGCTCATCATCCAGCGCGCCAAATCAAAGTCGTGAATGGCCGCATCGCTGAACAAGGTGCCGTTCACACCGCCCTCGAAAAAGCTGACCGGAGGCGGCTGCCGGTCGCGCCCGACCGACTTGAATATCACCGGCTCGCCAATCTCTCCCGCTTCAATCCGCCGGAATGCGGCAGCGTAGCCAGGGTCATAGCGCCGCATAAATCCGATTTGAAGCTGGACGCCGGCAGCGCCAACAGCCGCCAACGCCAGGTCGGCTTGAGCGAGGCTGAGCGCCAGTGGCTTCTCGCAGAAGATGTGCTTGCCGGCCCGAGCCAGAGCCTCGATCTGCTCGGCATGAAACTTGGACGGAGTGGCAATGACCACAGCTTGAATGTCCTTGCGATCGAGGATCTCCTCCAGGCGGTCGGTAGCCTGCTCGACTTCAAGGTCCGCAGCAACTTCGAGGGAGCGGGAACGGCTGGAGTCACACACCGCGAGGAGTTGCGCTTCCGGCACGTGGCGGCGCAGGTTCTCGGCGTGTCGCCGCCCAAGCATTCCAACACCCACCACGGCCACGCCGAGCTTTGCCTGCACGGTGCCTCCTGTCCGCTTAATTTCTAACCGCTTAGGTTACGCCGGTATCTTAAAACGCTCCCGGCCCTTTGTCCAAGAAATTTCTCCTGGGCCGAGCCTCCCACTACGAAAACCTTGTGCGCTTCCACAAGAGCCAACCGCTGCCGACCAGGAACACCAGCATCAAAAGCACTAAACCGAGCATCCAGCCTTGCCGCAAGTGGAGCGCAGGAACCTGAGCGTTGGCCCCCAGCCACAAGAAAATCCCGCTGGCAGCCGCGACCACCACTGCATCCCACCCTCGGTGTGACGGCGCCGCACGCGCCACCACGTCTTCACCGTGCTGGGCAGCCTGGGCATCTTCCAAACTGATTCCGTAGCGATGGCACTCACGTGCGATGGCTTGCTGGGTGGAAACTTGTTCTCCCTCCGGCGCCGCGGCGCTGCTGATGGCAATGGCGCCCAGAATCATGGCCACCGAGCCCACCACGACCATCACTAGCGTTAGCCTGCCGTGCCCGGCGAATTCGCTGAAGACCAGTGCTCCCCAGGCAAGCCCCCAAAGTTGGTTGGTGTTGGAGAGGGGAACGCCGCGTCCGATCCCGATATATTTAGCGGCATAGTTCTGGAAGAGATCGCCGACCACCCAGCAGAATCCCCCCAGGAAGAGCCAAAATAGAGCGGGTCGAGCCTGCCGCAGTTGGGCAACCACCGAGGCGGCACCGCCGCTGAAGGCGACCGCCAACGCCGACATCGTGATGACCTCGCCCACGGTGAAAACGGTGACGAACGAGATGGGGTTCATGCCGCTCAGATAGGCTTTACGGTAAGGAATATACATGGTGCCGAACATCAGTCCAGCGCCCACGGCGGCCGCGATTCCGGAAAGGGCGCGATGCGGCGAGGCGGAGGCTTCATGGGAAGAGGCATAGGCTAGGACGACGGCTCCTCCCAAAATGGCTATCGCGCCGCCGACCACCTTCACGGCCGTGCCCGGGCCGGCGCCTCGGAGCTCGCGGAAGAAAAACCAACCCCAAAAGACGCCGACCAGACTGTTAACGTTCCAGAGCGGAAACGCGATTGAAAGGCCCACGTCACGGACCGCAAACACCGTCAGCGTGTTGCCCACCGCCCAGAGCGAGCCCGCCAGGACCGCCCAGATCATCAAGTAGGATTTGTGGCGAAGATCGGCGAAGACATAGCCCGTTCCTTTGAGGATGGTCGGCAGTGTCCAGCGTGCCACGAACACGCCGCCCACCATGGCGAGAGAAACGAGGAAGGGCGAAAGGCCGATGGTCACCAGCTTGGTGGGCGCCTCGGCGCCAGCCAACCAAGCCCCCGCCGCCAGTCCACAGACCACCCCCATCTCGTGCAAGGATCGAGCCGTATTGACTGGACGTTGTTCCACCGATGCTCGCAGTGGCTTTGGCCCCTCAATGAAGATAAATCAGCAGCAGGATTCCTAGTGCCAGCACCGCCACGGGAACCCAAAATTGACTGTCCGTGAAAACGGCTCGAGTCGTGGAGGATGGCACACTCTCTTTGACCTTCTGCATAGACTCCGCGCTCCCTAAACCTTTCGGCGCTCCCGTGAATTGATTGCCGCCCATAGGCATTTCATCTTACGCAAAGGGCCAGAAAAGTGGCGCCGGACGTCAGCACGCCAGCGCCTCCGCCTTCCCCATTGAAGCCCACAGCCTCTATCGCCTCCCTGAGCGCCGTTTGCGGCCAACCTGAGCCTGGGCGCGATGCGATGGACGGTTGCGCGGCCGGGGATTAAATCCAGCGGGCGGATGGGTCGCTGCGCCCGGCACGCGAACGGGCATGACGCCGGTCTGACGGCAGGTCATGGCCGGTGGAAAATGGTCCACGATGGCGTCGGGAATTTCCGCCGCCGAGGCCGGAATGGGCGGCCGCCGGCCCGCCAGCCGCGCCGGATCAAATCCTCCCAGCAAATTCGTGAGGCGCGGATTGGCGTCGCGCGGGCCTTCGGGAAGATACGGCTTTTCATCCGGCAACGAGGCCAGCGGCGGAAGGCCGAATAAAACGTCGAGAAATTTAGCAAACGAAGCATGATCGCCCGGAGCGGAAACGATGGCTCCTGACTTGGCATACGGAGAAATCAAAATCAACGGAATCCGGGGGCCATCCCCGCAAGGATGGCCGTCGGGACAACGTTCAAATTGTGGCGGTGGAACATGATCGTAAAAGCCGCCGGGATCGTCCCAAAAGATAATGATGACCGAACTCGGCCAGTAAGGGCTGTGCGCAATCAGGTTGACATAATGCGCCACAAAGGATTCGGCAATTTGGGAGTCGGAAGAGGCTGGATGGTCGTCGTCACCGCTGTAGTGCGCCTGGACCCATGGGCTGGGGTTGGCGGGCTTCCAGCCAAAAGGGTTTCCCTGACCGCCCTTAATGAAGTCCACGCTGCGCGGCGGCAGGCGACGCTGCTGGATGACCCTGGTGAAATCACTCAAGCCATGAACGCCGCTCCAGATTGGGGCGTTCAAACGGATGTAGCCGAAGTATTGCGGCGCGTTGTGGTGCGGAACGTAACCGGGGTGATAGTTGCCCTGGCCGTTCCCGAAGCCTTGCTGATACCACCCCCAAGGAATAGCGCGGCGGTCAAGCTTGGCGAGTTCTGTGATGTCCTGCTTGACCCCGGCATTGTCCCTTTTGGCCAACGTGGCCTTTTTGCCCAGCAACGTCAATAGCACCGTCGCATAGGTTTGGTCCAAGGCAGGATGTCGGGGCACTCGGCCGTTGGCATAAGGGCCCCACGGGGGATTATGATCATTCACAATCGGCTCGCCCACCCCCTTATCGTCAGGGGCAACCGCTTGGTTGGGGTTTCGCGCCCACTGCGTCTGCCCGGTCTGCGCAGCAATCAAGTCAATGTTGCCCGGCGTCGAAGGACCGTACATCCCCTCAAAAATGTGGTCGTAAAGAGCGAAATGATGAGCGTAAAACCAGAGGAAAGGAACCGTGTGGCAATCCTCAAAGGCCATGGTCAACAGGCCCATCTGGTGCGCATATTGCGCGCTTCGGCCGTGCTGCTTCAACCCAAGTTCCTCGGCGGCCACAAAGCGATCCATGCGCCCGTCGTCGGATTTGGCAATCAGAGATGGGCGCGAGTGGTTAGGGTCTCCGACGTCGGGGGTTTCGAGGAAAAATGGCGTGACCCACGTATGGCCGAGGGGGTCCCATTGACGAAAGCCGTGCTGGCGCGCTTCGGCGGTGGTGAGATTATCTGCTCCCGGATAATCCCCAAAATAAAAGTCAAACGAACGATTCTCCTGATAAATCACAAACACATGCCGGATGCGTGCCCGCAGATGGGCAACGATTTGCGCCTGCGATTCCTTGCCGTGCCGACCGCTCGATGCCCCCACCCTCACGCAACCGAACATTAGCAGAATGGGAACCAGCATCACTCCCGATCTTCGACCTCCTCGCCTCCGCCCTTGCCCATGAATGTCTGTCACTCCTCGTCCTCCTTCTGTCACGGCTCCGGCAGTATACGCCAGGAGACCCTCTTTGCGGCATCCCTTACCACCAGAACGATTGGCAGTTGGCTTCGAGGGGTTTCGTTCCTACCGGCCAATTTGCGACCGGCGAATCCTCTCGCCACACAAGAGCTTCATGGCACGGTACCTGACATGAATGGTTTATTGCGATCGGCGCAGGTCGTGTATATCGCCACCGTTCTCAACCGCAACTCCCCCGCCCGCACTCTTCACTTGACGTCCGGCCCATAAAAGTAACCCGCACGCGCAAGGACAACCCCATGGAACCCGGGTTGGTTGACTGTGCTAGGGACATAAGTCAGGATGTACTCGCTGTTGATCTCGACGGCGATCTGCTGGAGCATGCTCTGAACGGAATGGCTCTTCCAGGGCGTGTAAACAACCCCGCCCGTGTATGCCGCATACTGTCGAAGCACATTCCTCCGCATTTCCGCGCGCGCCGCCTGGAGCCCGAGGACCGCGAGCGGCACCAGATTGAAGGTGACGGCAAAGCCGTTCGATCCCAGCGGTCCTCCTGGAGGCGGGGTGGGCGTGGTTGGTGCGGGGCTGGCCTGGTGGCTGGTCGTTGGGGGGATTTGTGTCTGCGACCAGGCCAAGGCCCCGCGTATTGGGCAATCGTCGGCTAAGCTCCGTATTGATCAGGCAAAGACCCTTCGCCGCTCATAGAGCGGCGCTACAGGGGCGGCGGTACAGGAGCAAGTACCAGGAGCAGCCCTAGAAACGATGCCGCCAGCTACACGTCGTAATACAGCGCGAACTCGTGCGGATGCGGGCGCAGGCGCACGGGGTCAACCTCCTTCTTCCGTTTGTAGGCGAGCCAAGTCTCGATCAGGTCCGAGGTAAACACATTGCCTTTCAGCAGAAAGTCGTGGTCCTTTTCGAGGGCCGCGAGCGTCTCATCCAGGCTTCCGGGGGTGGACTTGACTTTGGCCTTTTCCGACGGAGAAAGTTCGTAAAGGTCCTTGTCAATCGGAGAAGGCGGTTGGAGTTTCCTCTCGATGCCGTCCAAGCCTGCCATCAGCATGGCGCTGAGCGCGAGGTACGGATTGGCGGAGGGATCGGGCGAGCGGAACTCGATGCGCTTGGATTTTTCGCTGCGCGAATAGACCGGAATGCGGACGCAGGCGCTACGATTCCGCTGGGAATACATCAGGTTGATGGGCGCTTCGTAGCCCGGCACGAGTCGGCGGTAAGAATTGGTGGTGGGCGCGCAGAAGGCCAAAAGCGCCGGCGCGTGAGCCAGCAGGCCGCCGATATAGTGAATGGCCGTCTCACTCAAGTCGGCGTAGCCGCCTTTTTTGTAGAAGAGGTTTTTCTTGTCGGACCACAGGCTCTGGTGAACGTGCATGCCGGAGCCGTTGTCCTGGAAAATCGGCTTGGGCATGAAGGTAACCGTCTTGCCGTGGCGGAGAGCGACGTTTTTGACGATGTATTTGTACTTCATCATGTTGTCGGCCATTTTCACCAGAGTGTCGAAGCGAAGGTCAATTTCCGTTTGCCCGGCCGTGCCCACTTCGTGGTGGTGAACTTCGACCGGCACGCCAACTTTCTCGAGCGTCAGCATCATCTCCGAACGGATGTCTTGCAGGCTGTCCGTCGGAGGGACGGGGAAATAGCCTTCCTTGTATCGCGTCTTGTAGCCGAGGTTCTTGCTGCCGTTTTCGCCTTCTTTGCCGCTGTTCCAAAAACCTTCTTCGGAGTCAATGTGGTAGTAGCCGTAATTGTAAGACTGGTCGTAGCGAACGCTGTCCAGGATGTAAAATTCAGCCTCCGGACCGAAGTAAACCCGATCGGCCTTGGTCGCCTTCTTCAGATGTTCTTCGGCTTTTTTGGCCACGTGCCGCGGGTCGCGCGTGTACGCCGACTCATGGATCGGATCCCGGACATCACAGATGAGGCTGAGCGTCGGAACCGCCGTGAACGGATCCACGAAGGCGCTGGCAGGATCCGGAACCAGCAGCATGTCGCTTTCATGGATCTCCTGGAAGCCGCGAATGCTGGACCCGTCAAACCCGACGCCTTCGGAAAAAGCACTCTCGTCGAACTCCTTGGCGGAAACCGAGAAGTGCTGCCAGAGACCGGGAAGATCCACGAACTTGAGGTCCACCACTTGGATCCCCTTGTCCTTGATAAGCTTCATCACTTCGGTTGCGGTCATGTCTATCTTCATCCCCCTTCAACGTTGAATTATCAGGCGTGGAGCGCCTGGAAACTGTTTTCACAGGGCGTCGCGCCCCGCGTTCGGGCCGCCGCGCAGCCGGGTCCATCGGCTCAGAACACAAAGCCGGACTCAATCACACCCCGCAGTTGGCTCTTGTTAAGACCCAACGGACCGAAAGCGTCGCCTGGGGTAATGTTCTGTGCCTCCACCAAGCCGACCTCTACGCGGAGGAAGAATCGGTGCTTTTGATAGGTCGGCGTCAGCGTCAGCGACCACGCTGAACTCCCCGGCCCGTAGATCAAGTTCACGGCGCTTTCGGCGGCGTTTCCCGAACTGGTGATGTATTCCCCGCGGCCGCACATCGAGAAACCGTTCTTGAAATTGTAAGTCAGCAGCAACGCGCCCCCGGTCGTTGAAGCCCCGTGCGCGATGCCAATCTGTGCGTTGGTTGGAACGTCCGTGTACTGGAAATAGGGGTTGATCACCCAAGCCTTGCGCGTGTACGTGTAAATGATGTTGTAGATTTGAGAGTTGTTCTGCACCGGGGTCGCGAATGTGGTGAATTTTGTTTGCCCGAGGTTGCCCGCGCCCACGAAGGTGATAGAGTTGGCGGGATTGGGCGCGTAACTCAGCGACCCCGAAATCCAGGTGTAACGGTTAGAATAAAATCCGTCGTTCCACGAAATAGAGCCGCTGAAGTGACCCCAGGAATCGTTGAGCTGCACGCCACGATTGACCGCGTTCTCCTGGTTCCATAAAATGCCGCGCGAGATGTTCACGTTCTCGAAGTCGAAGGTGGTCTCGGCGCCGATGAGCGTCGGCAGCGCACCGATTTCCATCGAGAAATTGTTTTTGGCGCTCGGTTGAATCTTCAGGAACCCCTGGGGAAAGGGACCATAAAGCTGCTTGACCCAATCCGAGGTGGATAACGTGGGCAAGCCCAGGTCAGGAATGTTGTAGGCTCCGGCTTGAATGAAGTACTGCCACCAGCCATTGGTCTTTTCGATAAAAACCTGGCCGTTGTCCAAATCCCAGCGGCTGGCTTGATCTCCAGGAACCCAGTTGTTCTGGACGACGCCAATACCGCTCACCACACCTCCCACGTTCACCTTGCCGAGCGGTCCGGCGTTAAACATCAGCGTGGAGGGCAGCGTCAGCGGCCCGCCCATCGAGGGATAGGGCATGGGTTGCGGGCTGGGCGCGACCGGCGTTGGGGTGGTGGTGATGGGCGCCGCCGAAGAGGCACCCGCCGCCGGATTCGCGGTTGCTGGTGTTGATGTCGGACTCGCCGTGGGTGTTGTGGACGGGGCCGAATCCTGTCCATAGGCGCAAAGCGCTGTCGCCAAAAGCATCGGGAGAACCGCCGGCCAAATTCGTTGTTGAAGCTTCATCGGATTGGTTGTCGCTTTCTCCCCCGCCGACCCATGCGAAACGAAGTCACCAGCGTCTTGCCCAGATCCGTCACTGGCTACTTCACATTAAAGACAGGCACGTCAGCGGTCAAATGAATAGATTTTCTGGCAGGTATAAAGAATGGTTTTGCAACATAGAGGGCTCAACACGTCTCGCCCGTTACATCCGCTGTTCGGCGCCAGGTGGCAACCGGCGTGGGTTTGTGGATAGCGTGGCCAACGATAAGGTGATTATTCCTGGACAATCTCTGTGCCGGCCGGTGCGTGAAATTTGAAAGTGCCCGGCGGGATTGGCGGGTTACGCTTGATGTGATCAAAATGGAAATCCATGCGGCTGCCGTCTGTATAAGTGATGACGAGGCGCCGCAAGTTGAGACGAGGGTCGAATTCCATCAGCACTTGGCGGTAGCCAGCACGAGCGCCGCCCTTCGGGATTCCGAGGAGCACTCGATCTTCCGCCGGATGAGGCAGCGCCTTGCCGCCATCTTCAATCTTGGAAAAATATTTGTGGAGATGAAGGCGGGTTAGCAGCAAACGGAAGGGAACGCGATAATCTTCGCTTTTTTTGACCGAGGACCGGTCAAGCTGGCCTTCGGAGGGGAGATAGAGCAAAACCTGCTTCCCATCGGAGAGGAACAGCTTTGGTTGAGGCTGGAGATAATCCCACCTCATGCGGCCGCCCCTGGCGAACAGAACCGTTCCTGATTCGGTTCGGCGGCTGCCACCAGAAATGTAGGTCTGAACAAAATGGGCGCGCAAAGCGCGCACGCCGTTGTAACTGCGCTCCACTTTGCGGACAAGGCCCTTGAGAGGAAGCTGTGAGAAGCTTGGGCTCGCACCCCGGGCTGTGGCAGCCGCCGGCAAAAATGCTAACAGCGCGGCAAGTCGTAACCCATAGGCGGCTCGCTTAGGGGCGATGGTCATGGTGAGCTTGCGCCTCCAGTTTTTCGACGGCGGCGAGCGCCACCGAGTTGCGCGGGTCGGTTTTAAGGCCGAGCTGATACTCCCGGAGAGCCGTCGCGGGGTCGCCGGAAGCTAGAGCC
>JAKASC010000049.1 GCA_021828245.1 Acidobacteriota bacterium | reverse complement strand
CGGAAGTGGCTGCTTGCGGGCGAGCGAAGCGGCCGATGCAAATTTGAGATTGGAAATTGGAAAGGGAAGCGCCGGAAGTGGCTGCTTGCGGGCGAGCGATGCGGCCGATGCAAATTTGAAATTGGAAATTGGAAAGGGAAGCGCCGGAAGTGGCTGCTTGCGGGCGAGCGAAGCGGCCGATGCAAATTTGAAATTGGAAATCGGAAAGGGAAGCGCCGGAAGTGGCTGCTTGCGGGCGAGCGATGCAGCCGATGCAATTCTGAGATTGGAAAGTTCAGAAGGGCGGCAGGACTTTCTGAACGCTCTCGACCAGCGGATACTGGCTTCCGAGTGGTTCAAGGCCAAGGCCTCGAGCGGCCAATTTCCCGAGCCGGAGCAAACGTTGCCCTACATCCTGCGCGCCGCCGCGCTCGACGAGCCACTCGAGCCTTATTTCCTTGGACGTGCTCTCTATCATCTTGCCCAGCGCCGCGGCTTTTTGAGCAACCGCAAACAGGTGAGCAAGAAGGGCGATGACGAGGGCGCGGTCAAGGAAGGCATCGCGGAATTGCGCAAGGCCATGCAGGAGGCGCAGGCCCGCACCCTCGGCGAATATTTCTCACGTCTCGGTCCATCCGCCGAGCGCATTCGCCGCCGCTGGACGGCGCGCGACATGTACGAAAAAGAGTTCGATTCCATCTGGAATGCTCAGGCCCCGCATCACCCCGATCTGCTGACATCCGAGCGAAAAAAGCAAGTCTACAACGCCATCTTTTACCAGCGTCCCTTGTGGTTTGACCGCAACACCATCGGCCGATGCGAACTGGAGCCGGGCGAGCGTCGCGCGCCGCGCTCCAGCTTTGTCGCGCAACGATTTCGCCTGCTGCAGGCCGTCAATAATCTAAGGCTTGCGTTGCCGAACGGCTCCGAGCGGCCCCTCACCGCCGGGGAAAGATCGGAAATTGTGCAGGACCTTGAGCTGAAGGGCGACCGCACGTTCGCCCAGGTCAGAAAGCTGCTCAGGCTCCCCACAGAAGCCCGCTTCACCGTTGAGCAGGGAGGCGAAAGGACGCTGCTGGGCAACCGCACCACTGCGAAGTTTTACGAAGTTTTTGGCGAGCGATGGCTCGAGATGTCCTCCGAAGAACATGATCTGGCGCTGCACGACGTCCTGAGCATCCAAAAGGAGGATGCTCTCAAGCGCCGCGGCATCAAACACTGGAAGCTGGACGAAGCGTCTGCCGAAAAATTCGCGCGGATCTCCCCTGAGCCGGACTACTTCAATCTCTCGCGGAAAGCCATCGAAAAGTTGCTGCCGCTTCTCGAAATGGGAGTAACGTACGCCGAAGCCCGCAAGCAGGTTTATCCCGAATCATTCGAGAGTTCGGAGCCAGAGCCGCTGCTTCCGCCTGTGGAAATGGCTCTCACGGAGATCCGCAACCCCGCTGTTACGCGCAGCCTGACGGAACTGCGCAAAGTTGTAAACGCGATTGTCCGGCAGCACGGGAAGCCGCAGGAAGTCCATGTCGAACTGGCGCGCGACCTCAAGAAATCCAAAAAGCAGCGGGTTCGGATTTCGGAAGCGAACCGCGCAAACGAGAAGGCCCGCGCGGAGGCCGAAAAGCGAATTGTGGCGGAGACGGGCATCAAGGAACCCAAGCCGGACGACATTCGCAAAGTTCTGCTGGCGGAAGAATGCCATTGGATGTGCCCTTACACCGGCAGGTGCATTTCAATGCGCTCCCTGTTCGGCCCAGAGCCACAGTTCGACATCGAGCACATCATTCCCTTCAGCCGCTCCATGGACAATTCATTTCAAAACCTGACGCTTTGCTATGTACCTGAAAACCGGGATCTGAAAGGCAACAAAACTCCCTGGCAGGCTTACCATGGAAATCCCGAACGGTATGAAGCCATCCTCGACCGGGTTCGCAAGTTTGGTGGCGACCGCCGAACCGTCGCTGCCAAATTGAAGCGGTTTATGATGGGCGACGACGAGCTCGAAGCATTCCTTGAGGATTTCCGCAACCGGCAGTTGAACGATACCGCCTATGCCACATCGATTGCGGCAAAGTATCTGGGTCTGCTCTATGGCGGTGTGAATGACGCCGAAGGCAAGAGGCGCGTCCAAGCCACCTCCGGCCAGGCGACCTCCTACTTCCGCAACCTTTGGAAGCTGAATTCCATTCTTAACGACGGCCCCACGACCGACGGCGGCTACCAACCCAAGTCGCGCGACGATCACCGCCATCATGCCGTGGACGCGGTGGTCATCGGCCTAACGTCCGCCGCTATGATCAAGCGCCTGAGCGATGCCGCGCAGCGAGCCCCGCTCGAACACCGCCGGCGTTTTGCGCCGCTCGAAGCTCCCTGGCCCAATTTTACGGACTCGGTGCGCGCGGAAATGAACAAGATTATCGTCTCGCATCGCGTGTCGAAGAAGGTTTCCGGGGCGCTGCACGAGGAAACCATCTATTCGCCGCCGATGGGCAAGGATGGCGAGGTTCGCGTCCGCAAACCGCTGGCCGCCCTTACGAAACCCGAAGTTGAAAAGATCGCCGATGCGGGTGTCAGAAAGCTGGTCCAGCAGAAACTCGACGAACTGGGCGGAATCGAACCTAAAAAGGCGTTTTCCAATCCTGGGAACTTGCCAAGGTTCCCTTCGAGTGGCGTGGTTATCAAAAGCGCGCGGATCAGCAAAGCAGTGCCCACTTTCACGCTCGGCGAGGGACGCGCCGCCCGCCATGTAACCAGTGAATCGAACCACCATGTTGAAATCTACGCTGAGGTTGACGGGAACGGGAACGAAGGGAAATGGGACGGCGAGGTGGTCTCCATGCTTGAAGCTTATCAGCGCCTCAAGGCCGGTAAGCCCGTCGTCCAACGCGACTTCGGGCCGCATGCAAGGTTTAAGTTCTCCTTGTCGCCCGGCGAAGTGATCGAGTGCGACGATGGGAAGGGCGGGCGGTCTCTCTGGGTTTCGAGGGGCGTCGCTTCCTATGAGAGCGGGCCAAGGCTCTTGCTGGCTCCGTTAAACGATGCGCGCAAAAAGAAAGAGATCCTGAAGGCGGGATTATTCTGGTCGCCGTTCTTGAACCCACTTAGAAAGCTGAATCCGCGCAAGGTTGTGGTCAGCCCGCTGGGGGAGGTTTTTGAGGCGAAGGAGTGAGGGGGATTTGAGATTACAGATTTGAGATTACACATTTGAGATTACAGATTTGAGATTACGGATTTGAGATTTCAAGTGAAGGGAGCGGCGACATGAAGTACGAGCGGTTTGAGCAACTGCCGGTGTGGCAGGCGGCGATTGAACTGGCAAGGCGGGTTTACGCGCTGACGGGCAAACGCGAGTTCCGCGGCCAGCGGAGCCTGCGCGACCAGCTCGAACGGGCCGCGGTCTCCGTCTCCAACAACATCGCGGAAGGCTTTGAGCGCGGGACCACGCAGGAACTGCTGACCTTTCTCTACATCGCGCGAGGCTCGGCGGGCGAAGTCCGCTCCATGCTGTGCCTGCTGGAGGCGCTGCCGGGATTCGAGAGCCTCCAATCTGAAATTTCAGATTTGAAATTGAAAGCGGAAGGCGTTTCCAGGCAGTTGCGCGGCTGGGCCGACTCGCTCCAGAACTCCAAAATCACCGGCCAGCGCTATTTGAACGAGAAAACGCGCCGCGCGGACGAACAGCGGAAAGGCCGGGAGGAATTTCTGAAAACGCTCGAACAGATTCGGCAGGGCGGCATGAAACCGGCCGGCTGAGCCGATCGGATATGAAATCTCAAATTTGAGATTTGCAATTCATGCCGCCGGAGCCATGGCAAAGTCTATCTGGTCGGAGGAAAAGGGCCGTGACGGAGCGAATGCTTGATTTTTCCGAGCGCCCGGCGCGCCTGAGCGTGCGAAATGGGCTGCTGGTGATTTCGCTTTCTGACGGGGGCACGGGCGTCTCGCCGGTGGCCAGCCACGGCCAGGATGGCCCTGCCACGAAAATATACCGCTCGGAGCAGGGGCCGAACCCGAACGAACAGACCGTCCCGCTTGCCGATATTGCCGTGATCATCGCGGCGCACCCGCAAATCTCCTTTTCGCATGCGGTGCTGGCGGGGCTGGCCGAAGCGGGAGGCATCTTCATTGCCTGCAACGAAAAGCGCATGCCCTGCGCTATGCTGCTGCCGCTCGAAACTCATTCTACGCAAACTGAGCGCTTCCAGGCCCAGGCGAATCTCCCGCTGCCGAACCGCAAGCGCCTGTGGCAACAGATTGTGAAGGCGAAAATCCGGGCCCAGGCGCGCCTGCTCTCTGAAATCTCAAATCTGAGATCCGGATCGCCAAACGACGGCGGCCTGGAAAGGCTGGCCGCAACCGTGCGTTCCGGCGACCCGCAGAACATTGAATCGCGCGCGGCGCGCATCTACTGGAAAAGCCTTTTCGGTGACGATGACTTCCGGCGCGACCCGGAAGGCGAGGGCCTGAACCCGCTGCTCAATTACGGTTACGCCATCCTGCGCGCCGCGACCGCGCGGGCGCTGTGCGCCGCCGGGCTCCATCCATCGCTCGGCATCCATCACCACAACCGCTATGACGCCTTCTGCCTGGCCGATGATTTGATGGAGCCTTTCCGTCCCATTGTGGACCGCGCCGTTGCCGAAATCAGGGGACGGCGCGAAGGGGAGCTTGAGCTTGACCGCGAAACCAAGCGCGCCCTGCTTGAGGCGCTGCTCGGGCGCTTTGCGTGGGAGGGCGAATCGAGAACGCTTTTTGACTGGGTCAGCAGGACCGCCCAATCGCTTGCCGCGGCCATCGAAAGCGGCGATAAGAAACTTGAAATTCCTTTGCTGTAACGGCGCTCGTTCCGATAGCCGGTCGGATCTCGGCTGGACCATGGCACTCCGGAAACCGGACCTTGCCGCCGTTGGTGGATTGACCGATGCCACGCCATCAATTTGCGCTTTCAGGATACCGAGCCATGTGGTTATTCGCCATGTTCGACCTGCCGGTCGATAAGCCGGAGCTGCGCCGCGAGTACGCACAGTTTCGCGCCGCACTTTTGAAGCAGGGCTTTACCATGTTGCAGTATTCTGTCTATGTCCACTACGTCGCAAGCGAAGACAGCGAAGAGGCCTTGCGCCGAAAAGTGCACGGCGCGCTGCCCAGCCACGGCCAGGTCAGAATCGTCTCCGTGACCGACCGCCAGTTTGAAAAAATGGAGGTCTATGTCGGGAAAAAACGTAAGCCCGCGGAAGACCCACCTATGCAACTCGGCCTTTTTTGAAATTTTAAGAGAGGTTATCCCCCCGGATTACAGATGCTTCCGGGGGGATGTAGTGTATCTCAGAAGCGGTTCCCGGCAAACCATAGCGAACTTGCAAAGACCTGGCCTCCGCCTTCAAGTGTATCTCAGAAGCGGTTCCCGGCAAACCATAGCTTCCATGTCCAAACAGGCCCGTCTCGTTCAGTGTATCTCAGAAGCGGTTCCCGGCAAACCATAGCAATCCGCTCGACACGGTTGACCAGGAATTTAGTGTATCTCAGAAGCGGTTCCCGGCAAACCATAGCGTCGGGGGAGAAATGGACGTAGCGCTCGGAGTGTATCTCAGAAGCGGTTCCCGGCAAACCATAGCGCGCCGGGAAATTCATCCGCATAGCGGACGAGTGTATCTCAGAAGCGGTTCCCGGCAAACCATAGCTCGCTGAAACTCAGACATCGCTGCGTAGAAAGTGTATCTCAGAAGCGGTTCCCGGCAAACCATAGCTGGTCCCAGGCAGGGGTCAAGCAATACAGACAGTGTATCTCAGAAGCGGTTCCCGGCAAACCATAGCGCAACTGCCACTGCATGGTCACGTCATGCAAGTGTATCTCAGAAGCGGTTCCCGGCAAACCATAGCACGAGTCGCTTCGGCATCTCCGGGCTTCCGAGTGTATCTCAGAAGCGGTTCCCGGCAAACCATAGCTGCTTGCCTTGAAAGAGTGTGGCTTGATGGAGTGTATCTCAGAAGCGGTTCCCGGCAAACCATAGCACCGTTGATATCTTTGATGATGATGGGCAGAGTGTATCTCAGAAGCGGTTCCCGGCAAACCATAGCGCATCATCCACTGACCCGTTTGAAGTTTTTAGTATATCTCAGAAGCGGTTCCCGGCAAACCATAGCTTCGGCTCATGTCTCAAGCCGGATGTTCACAGGTATAATGGAGCGATGAGCAGGAGAGCCATCCCCGGCGGTGTCGTCCATAGCTTGCCCGCGGATTTACGAAAGGCGCTCGCTGGTGATCCGGCGGCGCTCGCACAATGGCAGGACATTACGCCGCTCGCCCGCAATGAATGGATCTGCTGGATTATCTCGGTCAAGAAACCGGAAACCCGGAAGCAGCACGTCGAGAGGACGCGCACGGAGCTTAGAGAAGGAATGCGACGACCCTGCTGCTGGCCCGGTTGCCCTCATCGGTGAAAAAATAAGCAGGTCGCGCAGAGGCGCGCGTCGTTGGCGTTCCTCTGCGGCGTTTGTGGCGTCGGCGCCGGCTCGAGCCGCAGAGGTTCTAAGGGCGAACCTCTGGGCTATCGGCTTTCCCGCAGGTACCGGCTCGAGCCGCAGAGGTTGCGAGACGCAACCTCTGCGCTACCTGGCTCACCGTGCAAACGCAGTGGCCAATGGGTCTTGTGGAACCAGAAATTTGGATTCTATTATCTAAAAAACGGGAGATTCTGTGAGTCAACCTGAGCCCGGCGGAACGAAATGCTTCGCCCGACCTATAACACATCGTGATGATAGTAATTAACTTAGCTTATGGGACGGCACGTTGCGATGATGCGCAAATCGTTTTGGAAGGGGACGTGCGATGAAGGGGCGCGAGAGCTCGCATCGGTGAACCCCATGGTTTGGGGGAATTGGCGCGAAGCTCGGAGATTAGACCCAAGACCCGACGCTTCGAGGGGAGGAGAAATTCTCCCCTCTTTTTTTTGCCAGCCCAAAGAAGGTTCGGCTCTGTTGGGGCTAAAAGCGGCTCGCTCAACGGGGCTAAACCAGTGAATGATTGCCCGATAGTGCGGAATGCCTTACCTTCGTGGTGAAGAAAGTACTGGCCCGACGCCGATGTCCGTGCAACCTTCTTGGTGGCAGAGGCTTCTAAGTGAGTGATTGCTCGATAGATACCTCGACGGCTGGTTTGTAGAAGCATTTCCAGTGTGGCAGTAGAGTTGCTTGAGAAAGGCATGGGTGGGATTCCTCCAATTGATGAAGGGAGGTCAATAATGAAAACAAAGCTCCTTTTAGCGACAATTTTTGTGGTGGCACTTGGGTGGGGAATTGATGCGCAAGCCGGAGCCATTCGATGGCTGGCTGGGAACTTTGTGCCAGCGACCAAAACGGCAGCCTCGGCGACGGTGAGCGGGGTGGCCAGGGCAAGTAAAGCCACGGTTAGCGCGGTCAAGACGGCGGCTCCGCCTACCGGTCATGCCATTGTGACGGCGGGCAAAGCGACGGGTGATGCCGTTGCGGACGGCGCGGTGGCTACACGCAACGCGGTTGCGACGGCGGCTCCGCCTACCGGTCACGCCATTGTGACGGCGGGCAAAGCGACGGGCGATGCCGTTGCGGATGGCGCGGTGGCTACACGCAACGCGGTTGCGACGGCGGCTCCGCCTACCGGTCACGCCATTGTGACGGCGGGCAAAGCGACGGGCGATGCCGTTGCGGATGGTGCGGTGGCTACACGTCACGGCGTGAAAGCCGCTCCCGGATGGCTGGCACAGCAAAGCTCCAACGTGGCCCACGGCGCTGAGGCTGCTCCGCGCTGGGTTGCTCAAAAGACATCCTCTGCTGCCAAGGCGGTTTGGAACACAATCTGGTAAAGCCGGCAAACCACGGCTCGACCAGATTGAACGCAGGATGCGGAAATGAAATTACAGAGGGCGCTTGAAAGCGCCCTCTTTGTTTTTGTGAGTCCGAACTCCTCGAAGACGCTTGTTTTGAACCTCATGAGTGGGCATAATCGGACGTTCACTAATGGCGCGGGCGCAGCCACAAGCGTATGGGCGGAACAGGCGGCGGCTGAAGCAGGCCAAGGCGCAAGGATGTTCGATGACCCGCGAAGGTGGAAGTGGATCAGCACGCCTGCGTAACGGTTCGGCGTTGAGCGGTGTGAATCCTCACGCATCGGCCCCGCTCGAAGGGGCGAGGAGATTCAAAATGAGCGAAGACTCGGGACTTGGTCGGAAAAAGGCTTCGAGCAACGCCTCGCGCCGCAGTTTTCTCAAGGGCGCAGCAGCGCTTGCCGTCAACGCACCGCTCGCGCGAGCGTATCCGGAGAAGCTCCATAGGGGTGGCGAAACAACTTTTGCTTACGTGGGGACGTACAGTTCGCCCGAGGGGCCTGAAGGGACTCGAGGAAATGGCAAAGGAATCTACCTGTTCTCGGTGGATGCGGCGACGGGCGCGCTCACGGAGCGCGAAGTCTTTCCTAACGGAATGAATCCTTCCTGGGTTACCTTCAATCCCGCAAAGACTCATCTCTACTGCGTCAATGAAACCCATAGCTACAAGGGGCAAGCAACCGGGTCCGTGAGCGCGTATCGGATTGACCGTTCAACGGGGCGGCTGAGCCTGCTCAACACCGTGAGTTCGGAAGGTTCGGGTCCAGCGCACATGAGCCTTCACCCTTCGGGGAAATTTGCTTTGGTGGCTAATTACGCCGGCGGGACCATAGCGGTCATCGCCATTGGTCCGAAGGGCGAATTGGGGGCGGCAACTTTTGTGCATCATGATCCGGGGCCGGTTGGCGCAACCCACGCCACCAGCGCTCCGCCGGGCAGTTTTGCGATTAGCGGGCATCATTCGCCGCACGCCCACATGATTCACGCCGACCCGTCGGGACGGTACGTGCTTTCGACCGATTTGGGGATGGACAAAATTTTTGTGTGGAAGTTTGACTCGAATCAGGGGACGATGGCGCTGCATCAGACCGTTTCCCTTCCGAGCGGCGACGGGCCGCGGCATTTTGCTTTTCACCCCAACGGCCGGTGGTTCTATTCGGACGAGGAAGAAGCCTCCACGCTGACCTTCTTTGAATATGACGCGGCGCATGGCCGGCTGAGGGAACGGGGCGCCGTCTCCGCGCTTCCCAAGGGCTTTGCCGGAACCAATTTTTCCTCGGAGGTTCGCGTTTCGCCGGATGGGAGATTCGTTTATGTGGCGAACCGGCTGCATGACAGCATCGCTCGGTTTGCGCTGGCGGCGGACGGATTTCCAACCTTTGCGGGAGAAACGTGGACTCGGGGCGACTATCCTCGCAGTTTCAATTTCGACCCCACCGGAAATTTCGTCTATTCCTGCAATCAGCGCGCGGACGCCGTGACCGTGTTTCGCGTGCACCAGCCGACAGGCGAGTTAACGTTTACCGGCCACTATGTGCCCGTGGGCACTCCTGCCTCCATTATTTTCCTTGCGCCGCAAGAGAGTTAGCCGGCTCGACGGCGCTCCAGGTTGAGAGGCGGCGGCGCTTCAATTGACAAGATTCGCGCTCGCCCGTAAAATGGAAATTCAGCACTGTTATCCAAAGGGGCGTTATGTACGCGATATTTCGGACGGGTGGGAAGCAGTACCGGGTGGCTCCGGGCGACGTGGTGCGGGTGGAGAAACTTCCCGGCGAGCCGGGCTCGAGGGTGGAGTTCCGGCACGTTTACGCGATTCGCCAAGGCGAGCTGATGACGGGTCAGCCCCTTATCGAGGGCGCTTGCGTGCGCGGGACGATTGTTTCGCACGGCCGAGCGGCGAAGGTCCGTGTGCTGAAGTACAAGCGGAAGAAGCAGTATCGGCGCACGTTGGGGCACCGGCAAAATTTCAGTGAAATTCGCATCAACGAGATTGTTGCGCCCTGAGACGATGCGGACTTCACGCGATAAGGATCTTTCCAATGGCGCACAAAAAAGGACTCGGCAGTTCGCGCAACGGGCGCGATTCCAACGCGCAACGCTTGGGCGTGAAGCGTTTTGACGGGCAATGGGTGAGCGGCGGTTCGATTTTAGTGCGCCAGCGGGGCACGCGCCTGAAACCCGGCGAGAACGTCGGGCTCGGCAAAGATGACACGCTCTACGCCAAGGTTCCCGGGGTGGTTCGGTTCGAGGATAAGGGGCAGCGAGGGCGCTTTGTGAGCGTTCTGCCCCGCGCGGCGAATTAGGCAGCCCCACGGCCGCAGGGGCGCCGGAACCCGGCTCCTGGGCGCAATGATTCTTCCCCACATCCGGCCAAGCGACCCAGGCTAGCCTTCCTTCCACGCGATAAGGCGAGGCCTGTGTTCATTGATGAGGCCACAATCCGAGTTTTTGCGGGCGACGGCGGCAACGGCTGCGTCGCCTTTCGGCGAGAAAAATTTGTTCCTCGAGGCGGACCGAGCGGGGGCGACGGAGGCCGGGGCGGAAGCGTTTATCTGGAAAGTTCCGAGAACCTGAACACCCTGCTGAAGTTTCGCTACAATCCGGAATTTCGCGCCGAGCGGGGCGGTCACGGAGAAGGCTCCGATTGTCACGGGCGGGACGGCGAGGATTTGGTCATCACCGTTCCGGTGGGCACGGTGGCACTGGATCCGGCAACGCGAGAGATGCTGTGGGATTTCTCTGCGGTCGGGCAACGATTCTTGGCGGCTCGGGGTGGACGCGGCGGACGGGGCAACGCCCGCTTTGCAACCTCGACGCACCAAGCGCCTCGCACGGCCGAACCCGGGCAACCGGGTGAAAAACGGGAGCTGCTCCTCGAGCTGAAGCTGCTGGCCGACGTGGGGTTGGTGGGCTTTCCCAACGTGGGCAAATCCTCCCTGATTTCGCGGCTGAGCGCGGCGCGCCCCCGGATTGCCGATTATCCTTTTACCACGTTGGAGCCTTGCCTGGGGGTGGTTGCCCTGGATGAGGAACGAAGTTTTGTGATGGCGGACATCCCGGGATTGATTGCCGGAGCCCATGAAGGCCGCGGGCTCGGCGATCGCTTCCTGAAGCATCTGGAGCGAACCCGCGTTTTACTCCACTTGATTGATGTGGCGGAGCATTCAGGGCGCGACCCGGTGGAGGACTACGCCACGATTATGAAAGAGCTCGTGAGCTTCAGCCCCACGGTCGCGGCCAAACCGATGCTGATGGTGGCTTCACGGGTGGATGCGGCCGGCGACAGCCATCGGCTTTTTACGCTGAGAGAATTCTGCCGGGCCGAGGGCCTGGAACTCTATGAAATTTCGTCGGTGACGGGCGAGGGCCTGGAGGAATTGAAACGCGCGCTGTGGAAGAAATTGGCTGAAACGCCCAAGATTCCCGCAGCCGACGACCGCATTCCAGCGACCTTCCGAAATCCAACTCTGTGAACATCGCGCTTTTTGGCGGAACTTTTGACCCGATTCACTCTGGCCACCTCGAAGCCGCCGAGGCTGCCCGGCGCAAGTTCCGCCTGGATCGCATCCTGTTTGTTCCCACGGGCCACCCTCCGCACAAATCCACGGGACATCTCAAAGCCTTCAAGCACCGGTACGCGATGGTGGCGCTGGCTTGTAGTGGGAGGCCTCGGTTTATCCCTTCGTTATTGGAAGCGCCTTCGTCGGATGGGCGTCCGAGCTATTCGGTGGAGACGGTTCGGAAAGCGAGACGCATGTTAAGGGCGCGCGACCAGCTCTACTTCATCATTGGCGCCGATGCCTTCTTTGATCTGCCGAAGTGGAAGGATTATCATGAGCTTCTGGACCTGGCAAACTTTATCGTTGTCTCGCGGCCGGGCTTTGACCCCAAGACCATCGGCGAAATCGTTCCGAGAGATTTGGTGCAAGGGCAAACTTCGCCGCGCGCCGGGCGGGTCGCGTTGCGGCGCACGACCCTGCACATCTTGGATGGAATGCATGTTCCGCTCTCCTCGCGGCAGATTCGAGATGCGGTGCGGCGAGGCCGGTGGATTGCCGGGTGCGTGGCCCCGCTCGTGAGACAATACATCCGTAAGGAGGGATTGTATCGGCCAGCACGGCTGAGCCACGAAGAATGATGAACCCGCATTGGAGAGAGGCGGTCAGTGCCGCCCAAGGCCGAAAAGCCCTCAACCTGGAGGTGCTCAATCTGAAGGGCATCAGTTCTTTTACCGACTATTTTGTGATTTGCAGCGCCACCTCGACGCGGC
>JAKASC010000048.1 GCA_021828245.1 Acidobacteriota bacterium | reverse complement strand
ATGTTTCGCCGGTCGGGTGGGTGCCGGTGGATATTTCCGAGGCTTGGCTCGATAAAAAGCTTTACCACTACTACTTTGGGACGGTGGATGCGAACCGTGTTCGCTTCTCCGCAGGGCGAGACATCACCTTGGTTCCCAAGCAGGCGGGTCCGCCCATCAACTTTTTTGTATATCCCTATGTCGAGGTAGATGGGAAACCTTTTCACCAGGTTCAAGACCGATTTACATTTAAGGACTTAAGCGGCGGTGGGCGTCAGGCGAGCCTGCCGGCACGAGGCTCTTCAAGCTAAGATGGCCGATGAGACAGCGTCTATTTCGGCCGCCAAGCTTTCTCGCTCCTCGCTCGGCAAAAACGAGGCGTGCGCCGCATTCCGGCACAGGCTGACAAGCTGAGGGGCCGAGAGAGAAAAAGCTCTGGTCGCGCGCGCGAACTCATCTTCCAGGCAAGTGCCAAAAAGCGCCGGATCGTCGGAATGGAGACTGACGAGCAAATTTTCCTGCAGCAGTCGGGGCAGCGGATGATCCTCGAGGCGTTTTAAGAGGCCGGTGGCGACGTTGCTGGTGAGGCAGACCTCGACAGGAATCGCCCGTTCGCGAAGCAGCGCGATAACCGTAGGGTCTTGAATCGCCGTAAGGCCGTGGCCGATGCGCTCTGCTTGAAGCAGCTCAACCGCTTGACGGACGCTCTGAGGACCGGCGGTTTCACCCGCATGGGCGAGGGTATGAAGGCCCAAGTCTCGGGCGCGCCGGAAGGCTTCGGGGAAAAGCTCGGCCTGACCACGCGCCTCATCGCCGCCAATTCCAAAAGCCACGACGCCGTGGGGGCGATATCGTCCCGCCCAGTCCACCACCTGGAGGGCGTGATCCAACCCAAATTGCCGCACCGCGTCAAAAATCCAACGGACCCGCAGGTTCAACCGGCCTGCGCTGGCGCGCGTGGCCTCAAGCACAGCCTCGGCAATGGCATCGAGCGATTGCTTTTTCCAAAGGATGACCCCCGCCGATAACGTGATTTCCGCGTATCGCACATTTTGCGACGCAAGCTGCTCCATGAGCCTTGTGGCGGCAAGCGCGTAATCGTGGGGCGTCGCCAGGAGCGTAGCGACGAATTTGAACGCCTCCACAAATTCCATGAAGGTTGCGTAGCGATAGCCGGACGTTTGGCGAGTGGAAATCCATTGTTCGACGTCCGACGGTGGCGATCCTCTGCGCGCCACCAACTCTCGCAGGGTGGCCGGTTGCACGCTGCCTTCCAGGTGAACGTGAAGCTCAACCTTGGGTAAGTTGTGAATGAAGGAGTCCGTGGCAGTGCCCGATGAATCCATGCTCGGCCCAGTCCTGTCTGTTTGTGCCGCGGCGCGGGTTAGCCCTCGGTGTTGCCTCCCACGGGATACGTGAACGGCTAAGGAGGCGGCAAGGCGGGCCGACCCGCGTTGAGCCAGGCAGTGTACCAATAAGACCCGATATCGTGCGCCGCAGAACTGATTTCATGCATGACGATGGAGCCGATCAAGGAGTAAAAGCGATCGTAATAATCGTCGTTGTACCCCGGCAGGCTGTCGAGCGCGCTGCGGTCGGCAAAGAGGATTTGATCCACCCAGGTGTGCGATTCGAGGACCATCTGGAAAGCGTACTCCGTCGGATCATCAATCTTGACGGCCTTGGCGGGTCGAAAGATGAAGAAATGGGAGTAGCGGTCGAAGAGTTGTGTGCCAAACCGCTCGGCCAGACCGGCCTGGCCGGTCATTTGTCCATCGTAATTTTGGGTGGTGTGAAGCGGATCGTGGGCGTCCGAGACGTAATAGCCGAGCACTGCCGCGTCTTCACGGGCTTCACTCCAATTGCCGGCTTTCATGGCCTGCGTCAGTTTTAAGCTATATTCCCCGATTTGCCACGGGAGCACGCCATTGGCTTTGATTTTGTTGGCGCCGTACTTTTTAACCGCGCTCGTGTAGGAGTGCGGAAGATCAAGGTAAGGGAACAGGCCGTATTTGTCCAAAAAAATATAATGGCGCATCTGTTCGTAACGATCCTTTTGCATCCACTCGGTTGGGTCGTTGACGTGAGCGAGCAAGAAATTGCTTTGAGCGTTGAAATAAGCGCGCATGGAAGGCGGCAGCGTATCCACAGCCCACCGCACAGCCAGCCGATTGGCCCTGCCACCCCAGGCCAAGCCGGTGCGGGAGAGGCCGAACATGGCCGCAGTCACCAGCGCCACCCCCACACCCGCTCGCGGCCACCTCGAACCGCCTGTGAAAAGGGAAGCCATGCGATTGCCACTCCTCCGGTTCCTGATTCTATCTCACCCCGAGCCGAAAGGAAGCTGTTTCATTTGGACTGTGAACCCGCCCCGGTGCCCTTCTGATGGGAACTTGAAAACTCGCTGTGATGGCGGCTGTAAGTGAAATAGATTATCTGACCAATCACCAGCCAAATCACGAATCGCAACCAGTTCTCCACTGTCAAGCTGGCCATCAGTAGCAGACAAAAGGCTACCGACGCCAGCGGTATCCACGGCGATAAAGGCACACGAAAAGCCCTCGGACGCTCCGGTTGCTTCTTTCTCAACACCAAAACGGCCACGGACACCAGAACGAAAGCAAAAAGCGTTCCGATATTCGTCAGATCAGCAAGGGTGCCGATGTCGAAAATGCCGGCAGGGATAGCGACAAAAAGCCCCGCCATCCAAGTGGCAACATCGGGAGTCCGAAACTTGGGGTGAACGCGCGCAAAGGATTTGGGAAGCAAGCCGTCGCGCGCCATGGCAAACCAGACCCGAGCCTGACCAATCTGGAAGACAAGGATCGAGGAAACCATCCCCATCAGCGCGCCGACGGTCACCCAGCGATCGGTCATCTTCAAACCGATGGCCTCGAGCGCATTGGCGACGGGCGCGGCGTTGTCCAAAGTGTTCCAACGTTGGACGCCGGTGAGCACCACGGCGACGGCCACATAGAGCACGGCGCAGACGCCGAGCGAGCAGAGAATGGCGAGCGGCAGGTCCCGTTTGGGATCCTTGCACTCTTCCGCTGCCGTCGAAACCGAGTCGAATCCGATATAGGTGAAGAACACAATGGCGCCGCCGGTCAGCACCCCCTGCCAGCCGTTGGGAAGAAAAGGCTTCCAGTTGGAGGGATGGACGTAATGGCTGGCGACGATGCAGAAGACTAAAATGGCCGCCAGCTTAATCCCCACCATGACGTTATTCGCGCCGGCCGATTCACGGATGCCCCGCACGAGCAACACAGTGAGTAACATTACAATCAAGAAGCCAAGGATATTGAAGCGAGGCGCCCAACCGCGCGCGGGGTCATAGGCCGGAGAGCTCAGGTAGGTCGGAAGGTGGATGCCAAACGTCCCGATCAGGTTGTTGACATAGGCAGAAAATCCAACCGCCACCGCCATGTTCGACACCGCATACTCAAGAATCAGATCCCAGCCGATAATCCAGGCAATGAACTCGCCGAGCGTCGCGTAAGTGTACGTGTAGGCGCTGCCAGCGATTGGGATCATCGAGGCCAGCTCGGCGTAGCAAAGGCCCGCCAGCGCGCAGATGCACGCCACGAGCAAGAACGAGAGGGCAATCCCCGGCCCGGCGCCCGGCCGCCCGTTGAGGCCGATGGCGTGGCGTCCGTGCATCAATACGCTGAGCAGGGGGGCCTGCAAGATGGAGGGGTATCGCTCCACTTCCCCGGCCGCCGCTGTTCCGGTCAGAATGAAGATGCCGCTGCCGATAATGGCCCCGATACCGAGGGCGGTCAGGCTCAGCCAGCCGAGCGTCTTCTTCAGCCGTCGCTCGGGCCGGTCAGCCTCGGCGATCAACTGGTCAATGCTCTTAGTTTGGAAGAACTGGCTCGCCATGGGTTTCGCGTCACCGGAGCTGCCGGAACAGATGAAGCCGTCATTATTTAACGGCCACGCCTTCTATCGTTTGGCAGGCCCGCCCGGCCCCCTTTTCTTGAGCTTCGGCTTGCGCGAACCGCGTGGATAATCTCGCTTCGGCTTGGCGGCGCGTTGGCGTCGGGCAGTGCGCTTTAATTGCTTCCGCTCGGCTTTATCCTTGATATTCTTTGTGTTCATAGGTCCTTTCTCAGCGCTTCGGAATTACACCCTCTCAAGAGAGGCGTATCGTAGCATCAATTTCTTTTGACCGTATCCGGGGAAGCTAACCGTCACCTTGGTTTCCTCGCCCTCACCCTCGGATTCCAACACCGTCCCGAGGCCATACTTTGGATGACGCACTCGCGCCCCGCGTGGCCAAGGCGACTTCGGGGAAGAGCCGGAGGCCCCGGACGCCGCGTGGGCTATCGCGCCTTGGTCGCGCTGATGCCGGGCAAGAAACGTCTTCACGTCATCCACCGAGTTGGCGGCACTTGACCAGGTCAGCCGAGGCTTTGGGGCAAAGACCGGCTCGTTCAGCCTTTCGACAAGTTCTTGTGGAACTTCGGCCAAGAACCGTGAAGCTTGAGATCCTTCTCGCATCTCCTTGCCGTAAGAGCGGCGATAGTTGACCCAACTGAGCACCAAGCGCTCGCGGGCCCGCGTCATCCCCACGTAACAGAGACGGCGCTCCTCTTCCAAGCCGGCTTCGTCCTGCAACGAGAGCAAATGAGGGAAAAGCCTCTCCTCCAAACCCACCAGAAACACCCATGAAAATTCCAGCCCCTTGGCGCTGTGGAGCGTCATTAAGGTGACACGGGCCCGCTCATCGTATTGGTCGGCGCTGGAAACCAAAGCTGCGTGATCCAGGAACTCCGCCAGCGTTTCTCCGCGCTCCTCAGCTTCCGAAGCGGCGTTGACCAACTCGGAAAGATTTTCAATACGGCCTTCGGCTTCGGGCGAGTTCTCGGCCCGAAGAAGCTCCAAATAACCGGTCCGATCGAGGATGCGGCGGAAAAATTCGGGCAAGGAAAGCTTGTTGCGACTTTCACTCAGGTCTTGGATGAGAGCGTGAAAGCCTGCAAGCGCTCGCAGGGCGCGAGCATGGATGAGGCCGGCAGGCGCCGTCAGGGTTTCCTCGATGACTTCCCACAAACTCTTCTGGGTGTCGCGCGCCGCCGCGGAAAGCGCGTCCAGCGTGCTTTCGCCGAGCCCTCGGGCGGGCGTGTTGATGGCGCGGGCAAGGGCCGCCGCGTCGCGCTGATTGTTGGCCAGGCGGGCGTAAGCAAGGACATCCTTGATTTCAGTTCGCTCATAAAAACTGAACCCGCCCACCAAACGATATTCCACGCCTCGCAGGCGCAGGGCCTCTTCCAACGCTCGCGATTGAGCGTTGGTTCGGTAGAGCACGCCGATACTGTCGGCGGCGGCGTCACGCAAAGCACGGTCTATTTCCTCCGCCACAAAGCCGGCCTCGTCCTCAGCGTCCCGCGCTTCGTAAAGGCCGATCTTCCCGCCTCGACCGCGATCGGTCCAGAGGGCTTTCCCCTTGCGCCGAACGTTGTGGCTGACGACCGCCGTGGCGGCATCCAGAATTGTTTGGGTGGAGCGGTAATTCTGCTCCAGCCGGATGATTCGGGCGGAGGGAAAGTCACGCTCAAAATTCAAGATGATTTGGATGTCGGCGCCGCGCCAGCGGTAGATGGATTGGTCTTCGTCCCCCACGGCGCAGAGGTTCTGGTGTTGCTGCGTGAGCAGACGAATCAACCGATATTGGATGCGATTGGTATCCTGATATTCGTCCACCAGCAAATGGGAGAACCTTTGATTGCAGGCTTCGGCGACCTCGGGTGACTGTTCGAACAGCTCGACCGTCTTGAGCAATAGATCATCAAAATCAAGGGCGCCGGCCTGCCGCAGCCTCTGTTCATACCGCGCGTAAACCGAAGCCAGCCGCTCGCTCAGCGGGTCGGCGGCGCGGCGATAGAACGCTTCCGGTGATTCCCCGGAGTTTTTGGCGTAGCTAATCTGGCTGAGCGCGGCCCGCGGCGCAAGGGCCCGCTCGTCCAATCCCAACTCCCGCAACACGGCTTTGATAAGCCGCTGCTGGTCGGCTTCGTCATAGATGCTGAAATTCCGATCATAGCCCAGGCGGTGAATCTCCCGCCGCAGCACTCGCACGCAGAAGGAATGGAAGGTGGAAATGTGAGGCCAGGTTTCCAGGCGCGCGCTCAGCAACCGCGCCACGCGCTCCTTCATCTGCTCGGCTGCTTTGTTGGTGAACGTGACCGCGAGGAGGTTCTCGGGTGGAACACCGCGAGATTCAATCAGATAAGCGATGCGGTACGTGATGACGCGGGTCTTGCCGCTTCCGGCTCCCGCCAACACCAACACTGGACCGCCGTCGTGTTCAACCGCCTCGCGCTGAGCAGGATTCAAATGGTCGAGAAGAGGCATGAGCGTTGGATGCGGCGGTCGGTTTCGCTGACGGCAGCTTCCGGACTGAATCTTGATTCTACCTAAAGCGCGACGAACGGGCAAATGACGGAGGGCTTTGAGCCTCGCATTTCTGTTGGACAACTTGCTCGGTGGCCCGGCCAGGGCCACGAGCAGGGCACCAGATTGTTCAAGGTTTTCCGGCCTGGATGTGGTATGATGCCTTTGTTCTGTTAGGGAACTGGACGGGCCGATCCAGCCAAGCGCGGCAGTCCAACCAAGGCGCACGGCTACAGAGCTGCCTTTTGACGAAGGGGCGGTCGCGGCGCTTCAACAATCCCACTCAAATCTGCGGTGTGGTGGGAGTCCCTGCACGTTGGGCGAAAGCAGTAACTTTCGCTCTGCTTGGCGCATCTACAACACTGGGTGCCGTGGAGCCCATATTTTCAAGGAGAAAAAGATGAAGAAAATTGTACTGAGCGTGACGAGTCTTGCAATGCTGGCAGGTTTGAGCTTTGGCGCGCCGCTTCATTGGCCGAAATTGCATCACAAGGCCAAGCAGGAGCAGACCACCAAGACTACGAAAACCACCAAGGGGAAAAAGTCACATCACTGGTTCCATCACAAAAAGTCAAAGAAGTCTTCGGGAACGAGCGCAGGCGCGTCCCTGTAAGAGCCGCGATGCTGATGGATAAGTCCGCCCGCGCACAAACCTTGTCGCGGGCGGCCTATTTTACGAAGAACTTTGGAATCGCATCTTCAGGTCATTGAGCCTCATCAGGTGTGAGGGCTGCGCCCGAGGCGGATTTCGTTTGTATCGTTTCTCGTGCCTCGTTAAGGCGCAATGATGGGCCGCCTGCGGCCTTAAGGTGGCGGCCACCGCCGTTGAGGGTGATCCGTGGCGGGGGTTACCACGCTCGGTTGTGCTAAAATCACTCCACTCAAATCTCAAGCAAGGAGATTCCATTGGCCGAAATTGACCTGATTGTAGGGCGGGAGATTCTAGATTCTCGAGGGAATCCGACGGTTGAGGCCGACGTGCGTTTGCGCGACGGAGCCTTCGGCCGCGCGGCGGTTCCTTCCGGCGCCTCGACCGGCGAGCACGAAGCCCTCGAATTGCGCGACAACGACAAGCGGCGCTACCAGGGTAAAGGCGTACTGCAGGCGGTAGAAAATATCAGCACGGTGATCGCACGCGAGCTCGGAGGACACGAGGCTTCCAACCAAAGCGAGATTGACAACCGGCTGATTGAGCTCGATGGAACGCCGAACAAGGGCAACCTTGGCGCAAACGCCATTCTGGCGGTTTCGATGGCGGTGTGCCGCGCTGGCGCGCGCTCGGCGGGCGTGCCGCTTTACCGCTATCTTGGTGGGATTTCGGCGCGCGTACTGCCCGTCCCGATGATGAACGTCCTCAACGGCGGCGTGCATGCGGACAACACCGTGGACTTCCAGGAATTCATGATTATGCCTGTGGGCGCGGAGACCTTCTCGCAGGCCCTGCGCATGGGCGTCGAAACGTTCCACAGTCTCAAAAAAGTTCTCAAACAGCAGGGCTATTCGACGGCGGTGGGCGACGAGGGCGGCTTCGCACCCAGCCTCAAGTCGAACGAGGAGGCGGTCGAGCTGATTCTCCAAGCTATCGAAGCGGCGGGCTACACGCCGGGCCGGGACATTGCGCTGGCGCTCGATCCCGCCTCAAGCGAGATGTTCCAGAACGGCAAATACGTCTTCTATAAATCGGACAAGTCCGAGAAGACCGACGAAGACATGATCAAAATTTATGCCGATTGGGTTCGGCAATACCCGATCGTTTCGATCGAAGACGGCCTCGCGCAAGACGATTGGGAAGGTTGGAAGAAGCTGACCGACGAACTGGGTGACAAGGTGCAATTGGTGGGCGATGACCTCTTCGTCACGGATACGGAGCGCCTGTCCCGCGGCATTGACGAAGGCGTGGCCAATTCCATCTTAATTAAGCTCAATCAAATCGGCACGGTAACGGAAACCATGGAAGCCATTGACCTCGCCCGGCGCAACGGTTATACCGCCATCGTCTCTCATCGCTCGGGCGAGACCGAGGACGCCTTTATTGCCGATTTCTCGGTCGGACTCCAGACCGGCCAGATCAAAACCGGCTCCGCCAGCCGCACCGACCGAATCGCCAAATACAACCAACTGCTCCGCATCGAGGAAGAACTCGGAGACGCCGCGTTGTTCCTCGGCAAAGAAGCCGTCAACTGCGCGTGAGCAAGAAGCGCGCGACTGTCGGAAGCTTGGCAAAACAGACCTCTACGCGCCCCGGAATGGAGTCGTTTCCCAACCGAAACCGTGTGGTTGCTTCCCGTCAGTCTTCCCCACGGGCCGACGGCGCAACCACTGACGATGGTATTGTGCGCTGTTATCTGCTCAGGCGCAGCCATGTTCGTAATATCTCCTCGAGCGCTTCTATCGCATGCTCATACCCCAGCCTCGCAAGATGACCACAAGACCCCTCTCTGTCTCAAGGGAGCGCGCGACGGGGCGGAGCGGCGCAAGCCTTATGCCTTGGGTTTTCCCTGGGCTGCCACGGATTCCATCGCGGCCTTGACGCGCTCCGGGTCGCCGAGGTAGTAGTGCCGCAGCGGCTTCAACTGTTCGTCCAGCTCATAGACCAGCGGCATGCCGGTGGGGATATTGAGTTCAACGATGTCGTTTTCCGGAATCTCATCCAGAAACTTCACCAGCGCCCGCAGGCTATTGCCATGGGCCACGATCAAAACGCGCTGGCCGGAGCGGATGGAGGGAGCAATGACCTCCTGCCAACAGGGCAAAAAGCGGGCGACGGTATCCTTGAGACACTCGGTGCGAGGGAGCTGATCCTTGGCAAGGTGGCGATATCGCGGATCGTGGCCGGGATAGCGTGGGTCGCTTTCCTCCAGCGCCGGCGGACGGATATCATAGCTCCGCCGCCAGAGCTTCACTTGCGCTTCGCCATAACGCGCCGCGGTCTCCGCCTTGTTTAAGCCTTGGAGGGCACCGTAGTGGCGCTCGTTGAGCCGCCAATCTCGAATCACCGGAATCCACATCAGATCCATTTCATCGAGCACAATCCACAACGTGCGGATGGCGCGTTTGAGCAGGGATGTGTAGGCTACGTCAAAGCTATAGCCCTGGGCCTTCAGAAGGCGGCCGGCCTCGCGGGCCTCGTCCACACCACGGGCTGATAAATCTACGTCGGTCCATCCTGTAAACAGATTCTCCTTGTTCCAAACACTTTCACCGTGTCGCAACAAAACCACCTTGCGCATCATCTTGCCTCGTCTTGTGTCATTCTTAAAGCGCTCCCTCCCGAAGCCGTGCGGTACCGCCGAAAGACGTCCCTCACCGGCCAAGGAGATCCAAGCTCCTTTAGTTTAACACCTTCACGGCTGTATCCGGGGCGAAGCGAATCATCGGCGTTGTCTCGAAAGGCCGCGCCATTTGAATGCGGCCGTCGCTGACGACGGAAATAAACCCGCGCCTAATCTTCACCCATCGGCTAACCAGGTTTCGTGGGGTCGTGATCCGCACATGGGGACCAAACTCCCCGCGAATGAACCACGCACTCAGCGCCGTCGTTTGACAATCTTCGACTGTCTCCGTTAGAGTAAATTATTAAGCATCCTCCGAGGCGGACAACTGAGCAATGCGGCTCTGGCTCGGCGGAGGTTTCTCTGTCGGTCATCGTCAGTAGCCTCCATGAATCCAGGAGATACTGGCCAGCATTGCAAATTCCTCAAAGCGAAAGGTAGATACAAGAATGCCCGGAATCCTTAAGGAACGACTCTTCACGCCTGGCCCCACTCCTTTGCTCATGGAGGCTCAGGCTCGCACGCTCACGGCCACTCTTCATCACCGCACGGAATCTTTTCGGCAGTTGATGAAGGAAACCAGCGAGCACCTGAGGTACTTCTATAACACGAAAAACGACGTGTTGATTTTTTCCTGCTCCGGAACGGGAGCCATGGAAGGGGCGATGGCCAACCTCGTCTCGCCCGGCGAGCGCATCCTCGTGGGGACGGCCGGCAAATTTGGCGAGCGCTGGCTCGACCTGGCGAAGGCGTATGGCATCGAGCCCGTTAAGATTGAGGCGCCTTACGGCCGCCCGTTGCCTATGGAGGAGTTCGAGCGTCAACTTCAGTCGAGCGGACCCTTCCGCGCGGTTTTTGTCCAGGCGACAGAAAGTTCAACTGGCGTCAGTCATGATATCCAAACCCTGGGGCGTTTGGTCGGCAAGTACCCGGAAACGGCGCTGGTGGTGGACGCCATCACGGGCCTCGGCACGACAGCGCTCGAGCCGGACGGTTGGGGACTCGATGTGGTGATTGGCGGCTCCCAGAAGGCGCTGATGGTCCCACCCGGTCTGGCCTTCGCCAGCGTCAGTGAAAAGGCTTGGAAGCTCATCGAGCGCTCCAAATCGCCCCGCTATTACTTCGACTTTGCCAAAGAGCGCAAGAATCAGGCGAAGGGAGAAACCAGTTATACCCCGGCAACCACCCTGGTGGTGAGCCTGCATGCCGCCCTCGAATACATTCGACGGGTGGGTCGCGAAAACTTGATTGAGAATGCCGCAACCCTCGCCCGCGCCACCCGTGAAGCGGCCTTAGCACTGGGACTCAAGCTGTTTGCGCAAGGCTCACCGGCAAACGCCTTGACGGCCCTTTGCGCGCCCGACGGCTGGGACTCAGGAGCAATCGTCAAGGAGATGCGGCAACGTTTTGGCGCCATCGTCGCCAACGGCCAGGGAACCATGAAGGGAAAGATTTTTCGCCTTGCTCACCTTGGCTATTACGACATGCCCGATCTGTTCGCGGTTCTGGCGGCCCTTGAAATTACGTTGCACAAGTTGGGACACAAGTGCGAGCTCGGAGCTGGGGTACGCGCGGCGCAGCATGTTTACTTGGAGCGCTGCGCATAGCCTTCAGTCGAGGCAACTCCGCCCTTGTCGTGGGATTGAGGGACGACCGGCCGAGCGTACTTGGTTCCGTTGAGGTGCAACTTTGATGGACACGCCACAAAAGTCCACGATGATTTAGCGACCTCGGCTAAAACCAAAATAGGAACGCGGGCAAGACCCTTCGAGAGGTTCCATGATGAAAATAGTTGTTGCAGACTCCATCTCGGACAAAGCCATAGAAATCCTGACCGCGGAGAGCGGCTGGCAGGTGGTCAATCTGCCAAAGGCGAAGAACGCCCAGTTAACGGAAGAAATCCGTGAGGCGGAGGCGCTGATTGTGCGCAGCGCCACCAAGGTGACGGCTGAGCTGCTCGAACATGCTTCGAGGCTGCGGGCCGTGGGCCGAGCCGGCGTCGGCGTGGATAACGTGGATATGGAAGCCGCCACACGGCGCGGTGTCGTCGTTATGAACACTCCGGGCGGCAACGCCACGAGCGTTGCCGAGCAGACGCTCGGCTTCATGGTGGGACTGGCGCGCCATATTCCGGAAGCCGATGCTTCCGTGAAAGCCGGAAAATGGGAAAAGAAAAGGCTGACAGGAAGCGAATTGCGCGGGAAAACCCTCGGCTTGATCGGACTGGGGCGCATTGGGAGCGAAGTGGCCCGCTTGGCGCGGGCATTTGAGATGCAAGTGCTGGCCTACGATCCTTACGTCAGCTCGCGACTGGCAACCGAGCAAGGCGTGAAGTTGCTCCCCTTAAACCAGGTGCTGGCCGAGAGCGATTACCTCAGCCTCCATTGTTCTCTGACGCCGGAAACCCAGCATTTGTTGAACGCCCAGCGACTAGCGGCGACCCGGCGAGGGGTGCGAATCATCAACTGCGCGCGCGGCGAATTGATAGACGAAAAGGCTCTGCTGGAGGCTATCGAAAGCGGCCAGGTGGCGGGCGCCGCGCTCGAT